>JAUNRC010000072.1 GCA_030535875.1 Akkermansia sp.
GGTGGCTGGCACACCTCCTCCCCGTCATTCACGCGACTTTTTTGACGTAGTACCTTTTTTCTCAGAGCAAGCCGACAAATTAACACTGCTGCCTTGTTTTTAACTTTACTCAGCACATCGAAAAAGGTAGCATAGTGATATGAATACTCCCTTCCTTGACAGCAATCTTCATGTAGCCTGGTCCCTACTCACCCCGGAACGTGCCCGCACGGAAATTCGGCAGGCCATCGAAAGCGCCAAAAGCGCCATCGCCGCCATCTGCACCGTAGAGGAGCCCAATTATGAAAACACCTTTGCCGCCCTCGAACATTCCGCTGCCGACCTTATGCGTGGCTGGGTACGCCTGTCACATCTTCAATCTGTTATGGACTCCCCGGAATTGCGCGAAGTCGTCAACGAGCTCATGCCGGAAGTTGTCATCTACTCTTCAAGTGTAACCCTCAATCCGCAGCTCTACGCCGTTCTGAAAAAAGCCGCGGCTCAACCGTGGGTTGCCGAACTGAGCGCCGTCAAGCAGCGCTTCATTGCCGAAACTCTTGCAGACTTCCGCGAAAACGGAGCCGATTTGACCGATGAGCAAAAAGTCCGCTACGCCGAGCTCTCCACCAAGCTGGCTCAACTCTCGCAAACCTTCGGCGAGTATGTACTGGACTCCACCAATGCCTGGGAATACATCACAGCCGATGAGAGCGAACTGCTCGGCCTGCCCGAGTCTGCTCGCGAAGCCGCCCGAGCAGATGCCCTCAGCAAAGGCCACGGCAGCGAAGAGGCTCCGCAGTGGCGCTTCTCCCTGCAATTCACCTCCGTTCAGCCCGTTCTGACCTTTGCTGAGAATGAAAGTCTGCGCAGTCGGGTGTGGCACGCTCTGAATGAAAAAGGCACCGGCAAGTACGACACCCAACCCTTCATCCATGAAATCATGGCCTTGCGAGCCGAAAAAGCCGCTCTGCTGGGTTACGAGCGTTACTCGGACTATGTTACCTCTCGCCGCATGGCCGGCAGCGGCACCACCGCCCTTAACTTCATCAATGGGCTCCATGACCGCATCAAAGCCCCATTCCTCGCCGAGCAGGAAGAAATTCGCCTCTTTGCCGAGCAAAACTCCGGCACCGCCATCCCCGTCATGAAGCCGTGGGACATCGGGTACTGGTCCGAAAAGCGCCGCAAAGCTCTCTACGACTTCGACAGCGAAGAACTGCGCCCCTACTTCCCCATGCAGGGAGTGCTGGAAGGCATGTTCTCCATCTACGCCGGACTGTACGGCATACGCTTTGAGCAACGCCCCACCGCCTGCGTGAAAGAAGGCGAGGCCCTCCCCGCCGACTGCGTGGAAGTCTGGCACCCGGAAGTTCTTTTCTATGAAGTTTACGATGAAGAGAGCAATGAGCACCTGGGCTCCTTCTACGCCGACTGGTACCCGCGCGACAGCAAGCGCGGCGGAGCATGGATGAACTGCCTCGCCTGCGGTTGTCCTCCGAAAGAGGGACAGCCCCGCAAGCCCCACCTTGCCCTCATGTGCGGCAACATGAGCCGCCCCGTAGGCGACAAGCCCGCCCTGCTTACCCACCGAGAGGTAGAAACCGTCTTCCACGAGTTCGGCCACCTGCTCCACCAAATTCTCAGCGACGTTGAGGTTGAAAGTCTGGCAGGCTGCAATGTAGCCTGGGACTTTGTTGAACTACCCAGCCAGATTAACGAGAACTGGTGCTGGGAGAGCGAGGCGCTCGACCGCTTTGCCCGCCATTGGCAAACAGGCGAAGCGCTGCCGACGGAATTGAAACAAAAAATGATCGCCGCCCGCAACTGCGGAGCTGCCGGCTTTGCCATGCGCCAACTCTGCTTCGGCAAACTCGACTTGGAACTGCACACCCATACTGCCACTTGGCAAGGCCGCGATATAGAAGAAATCGACCGCGAAATTCTGGCTGATTATCGAGTCCCCACAACGGAGCCGGCCAACAGCGCACTGCGCTGCTTCAGCCACATCTTTGACGGCGGCTACGAATCGGGCTACTACTCCTACAAGTGGGCCGAAATGCTCGAGGCCGATGCCTTCTCGCGCTTCGCGAAAGAGGGCATCTTCAATCCGGCAACCGGTCGCGATTTCCGCCGCACCATACTCTCACAGGGCAACAGCCGCCCTGCCGCCGAACTCTACCGCGATTTCATGCAGCGCGACCCCGACCCCGAGGCCATGCTGCGCCGCAGCGGGCTCTGCTAAATCCGCATCACACTTTCACCATGACTCTGCGCAACATTCTACTGATTATCTCTCTGGGATGCTCCGCCGGATTGGCCTCGGACAATATCAACGACGGCAATCCTGCGGACTCACGCCCCTACCCCTTCCCGGAAGGTGAGCATACCCCCAGGGATATCATCTACTTCCACCCCCAACTACCCGATAAAGACCACGCCGCAACAACATTCGGCGGACAAATTTCCGCCTTCAGCGGATTTCTGCCGCAAAAAGTCAGCGGAGATATTTACACTTTCAACAGCAACATTTACCACCTCGTACGAGACAAAAACCCCAATCCGGACCGCTCATACGTCAGCCACATCACTCTCGGCGGCAACACCGTGCTCAATGAGCACAATATCTCCATCCATAACGAGAGCCGTCAACCGGCCCGAGTCAACGTCCTGACAGCCTTCGGCAGCGGCACGCTCCTGAATTTCTCCGGCGATGTTCTGGCAGACATCACCAAAGCCGGCCTCGGAGCCAAGCTCTATTGCTCCGGTGCCACCTTCTCCAATGGCCTGAAAGACATCAGTAACAATCTGGAACTGGTCAAGGGAGGCACCATCGTCAACGACATCAAGTACGAGGGCGGAAGAGTCACCCCAAAAGTCGCGCCTGCTGTCATCGGCACCCTCATCCTCACCAACACCCCGCTTGGAGATGAAGATGATGATACCCCTCATTATGAACCGCTCACCATCTTGGGCGATATCACTCTTTCCTGCGAAATAGCCCCACGCTCTCTGGCATTTTATGCCGAATGGAAAAAGCAG
Source organism: Akkermansia sp. (assembly GCA_030535875.1). Lineage (GTDB taxonomy): Bacteria > Verrucomicrobiota > Verrucomicrobiia > Verrucomicrobiales > Akkermansiaceae > Akkermansia. The sequence continues at coordinate 3,019 of JAUNRC010000072.1, forward strand.
CAGGAAACGCAAAAACTGCAGGAGCTCTACCGACTTCCGTCTGACGGCACCCCCGTCATCATCTGCAACAGCACCAACGTCCATTTCCCCGGTCTGCTGCGAGCCTATGCCCTCAAGAAAAAGCACGGGAAAGATTTCACCCCTTCCGAATATTTCCTCGACATTACCGCCGATGATCTCGCCACCTCCTCCATCAAAGCCGGGTTCAACGCCTGCTTAAACAAAGACGGGCGCGTCTACATCTGCTATGTGGAAAAAGGAGGAGGTTCACATGAGGAGCTCCCCGAGGCCAAAGTCGTGAAAGAAATCGAGAAATTCAAGTCGACAGTGCCGGTTTATCGCATCGTCGACCAAGGTCAAATCGATTTTACGGAAGAAAAAAGCGACGAAATCTCGCTGGATAACATCACAGCGGGCAATACTCAATACGGCGCAGGCTCCATCAAGATGCGCTCCAATCAACTTATCACCATCAATGGTCACAAAACCATTCGCCACAACATCTTGGGTACCGGTGAAATGATATTGCAGGGCAAGCCCAAAGAGCCTATCAATGTTGCCTTCGAACGCCTGCTTAACCCCAAAATCGATAAAAAACAAGGCTGTTATGAGCTCAAAACCATCTCCGTGAACTATGCCACCGCCTATGTCGGACCGGGCAACCTTGTGGGCAGAAGAAGCGGCAGCGGCGGCAAAATCCTGCTCAACAATCGCTCCGCCCTCCTCAACTATGGGGCCATCACCTCCAACATTTGGGCGGACCGGGAATGCCGAATCACCAACAGCCATTATGCCGCCACAAGAATCTTCAAACATTTCAAAGGCAACAAAAAAATCCACGTCACCGAGCAAACTTACCCCGGTACCATTTCCGGCAATGTCATCCTTTACGACGGAGCGGAATTCCTCAATTACGGCACGGTGAGAGGAAATATCGAAATCGGCGCGAATTGCGTGATGTACGGTAACGGTAATTGCCAAGGCAAGGTCACTGTATTAAACGGCGGAGTTCTTTATTGCGATGCTTCACTCATCCCCGACCGCACGCGCAAACCCGACTTCCAAAGAGATCTTGACATATCATACTCCGAAACACGCCACGCAGAAAATACCATCAATACGCTGGTTATCCAAAAAGACGGAGCGCTGGGCTTCCGTGTGTGCGGATATCTCGAGACTCACAATTCAACCACTTTCCTTATAGACGAAAATATCAGCACGCTCAAAATCACCAACAGATTGATAGCTCCCAAAAACCTCAATGTACGAGTTGATATCGACGGGCAAATTCTCAACTGCTTTGGCGACTCATTCCGAATCCCCCTGCTCACCGTCCAAAACAAAAAGAAGCTACCGAAAATCAAGCAGACCAAACTAACCATCGGCTGCGGAAGCGAACTTGTAGAAGACACAAAATTACAATGGAATGAATTAACGGGCGAACTCTTCCTCATCGGTAGAATTTCCAAAAATGTAAGAGAAACGATGGCCGAACAAAAAAAGAAAAAATAACACCCGCTCTACCTTCCGCCGACCGGTTCACCGGTCGGCTTTTTTTGTACATATCCCCCACGATGATATATCCGAATTTTTATGTAACAAAATAACAACAATTTGATTTTTCTTCTGGACTTTCGGAAGTGATGCTTCTATACTGAGAGAGTCTCAAAAAAAACTCTTTCCCTTATCACCATTATGAAACTCAGATTACGAAAACCTTGGTTTGTGGCCGTCATGGCCGCAATTGCCACCATGCCGGCGCTCCACGCCGCGAACCTGACGGTAGATGTCACCAGCTACACCGACAGCACGCTCAATGTGTCGGGAACCCTTAAGCTCATTCCCACCAGAATTTCTGAAGGCAGCGAGGCCGTAACTTACGAGTGGACCCCGACCAGCACGACGGCAACGATGACGGGTGCAGGAACCATTACCAATCTGGATTCAATCTCCAAATACGATGCACCTATTATCAATGTTTCAGCGTATCTCTCTCCCGATTGGGACGTGAACCAAACGCTGGAGGCTACCAATGCAACTCACTCTATAAGTGTCGGCAATGTTACTTTCGATGATTCTGCCCTCTTCCTCAATGTGAGAGGCACACACGACATCAACGCAACATTTACCAATCTCGGCACCCTGGGATTAATGCAGTGTACAGCCGATTTGACAGATGCTAAGTTCTCCAAACAAGCAGACCTCTCTCTTTACAAGGCAACCGTCATAGCACCTCGGGATGGACTTATCGTCTCCAACGATTTAAGATTGATGAGTGATGGCTATCTCGTATCTGATAAACCCAGAGATGCCAGCAACTACATTACCGGCGATGTAACGCTAGCAGGCGGAGGACTTTGGCCCGGCTTAACCGGGAATCCTCAAAATCTGACTTTGGAACAATACAGAACCTATAAGGGTGGTGTTATCTTTTCGTGGTTCGGCTGCATTGACGCCAGTGTAGTGATTCCCCCCATGCCCGAGTATGGCATTCCGGGGTCAGCAACATATATGTACTACGATTTTCCCACGCTGGAAATAAGTGGGAAACTCTCTGTCACAGAAGAAACTGGCATCTCCATATGCTTCAATCCCACCCTGAAGGAAACATACCCGGAAGCAACAGCTCTTCCATCAGAAGACACCCCCATTTTCATCTGCCTACAATTCACAGGTGACCAAAAGTTACTAAAGCCCTATCAGCTCACCCCCAACGAAACCTCGAACGATTTCATCTCTCACACATTCCTCGAAAACTACGAGTTTGAGATGCGCACCGGTGAGGGTGGCAAAACATACATCTATCTGGTCGGAGGGATGAGTACTCCACCCACCGGAGGAGGTGGTGGTGGTGGATCCTCCCCCATTGACCCACCCACAGGTGATGAAGGCGACGACATAGACCCCATTGACCCGCCCTCAGGTGGCGAAGACCCCAATCCGGAAATCCCACCTTCTTCGCTTAGCTATGAAATACTTACCAAGGAGCAGCAGGACTACAGCAAGCCCATACTCAAAGTCAATGGCGACACGCCGCTCTATGCCACCGGAGCCTATGACTATGAATGGAATAACACAGACAGCACAACCCTCACGATAGAAGGTTCGGGCACCGTCTCCACCTTGGAAGATAATAGCAGCGAAGCCTGGATGACAGTTCATCTGACAAATAGCCAGACAGCAAGCATTGGCGGCGACATAACTTTCGATTATGTGTGCCTGGACCTCTATGGCGGAACGTATGATATCGATTCCACCTTTACCAATGGAGCTGCCGTATATCTCACGGATGCCGCGGCAAACATCAATGATGCCACATTCACAAACGCAAGTCAGCTCAGCCTCTCAAACAGCACGCTTAACTGCGACACCCTGACTGTAAGCAACGACCTGCATCTCCAGGCATATACGAAAGCCAGCACAATCAATGGTGACCTTGTGCTCAATGGTGGTGTGGTCCACTTCGACTGGTACGAGAGCGATTCCGGAGCATTCCCGACCCTTACCGTTACCGGCAGCATTACCATTCAGGCCGCAACACAAATTTGCTTCAGCAGCGTTCCGACCCCGGAGAATTACCTCTTCATTGCCAATTCCGTCAACGAAGAAAAGTTGAATCTGCTCGCCGCTTACACGGAAGACATGTATGCAAACACAACCGCTCTGGAAGGTTACGAGTTCGGTACGAGCGTAAGCGACAAAGACGGCAAGGTTAGAATCTATCTGGTAGAAATGGATAGCCCCGGAGATGAAGGCGGCGAAGGCGGTTCCGACCCCATCGACCCGCCCTCAGGTGGCGAAGGTGAAGGCGGCGAAATCACCGACCCCATCACCCACACGACCACGGCTGTCGCAGATCAATCCTGATAACAACCCAACACCACGACCTACGGTGCATAACGTGA
>JAUNRC010000027.1 GCA_030535875.1 Akkermansia sp.
TGTTGCCCATCACTTCGATGTAGGGGAACTGGAAGAAGGCTGCCGTGTCGCGGTCATACTCCGAGATTCCTTTATAGAGAGCGCCCAGACCATCCGTACCGTGGCCGGAGATGAACACATCCACCAGCATGTTACCGCCGGCGGAATCGCGCTGCCAGTCAGAGATATCCAAAGTTGTCCCCACCGTTACGGTAATGTCGGAACGACCGTTTTTCTCATGGTCATAATAATTGCTCCATGCCTTGCTGACAGCTACCTTATCATCATCAGCAATGAGTGAGGTAAAACCGGAGTCTGCATTCCACGCGGTGATATAATCCGTCGCAACCTTCAGGCGCGCGCCGTCAACCAATGTGATATTGCGGCGAGGAATAGCCACCGTGCGGCCCTGCTCGGAATCTTTCTCACAGAACGGGGCCTGAAGAATACCATAGTAATTGAGCTGGAACACCTCCGGGCGTACAAGTTCAATCGTGCCGCTACCGGCGACAGTGACATCCGTATCCGTATTGAACCGGCTGGACTGCAGGGTGGCAAAGGCACCATCCGCCAGCTCGATGCGATCGAAACCACGAATTTCAATACCGGTGAACTTACCCATGAACGGCTGAGCGCCCTCTACATCAGATTCTGAGTACTGGTCCCAGAACATAAAGCCGTTCACAGCCTTAATCCAGGCATAAATCACCTCCTTGTTCAGATTAGTGTATTGCACACCATCCGTCAAATGCAAGGTGCTCAGCCCCTGTACATGAGCGGCACCACCATCTATCACGGCTAAGTTCGTGGAGAAGTCAAAATCGCTGCCCAGATAAACATCGGCTTTGCCCAGCACCTCGGTGGCGGCGCCGGAAGCAGCGTTGCTGCCGGTTGCATAAACACCGCCCCAGTGAGAAGCCGATGAGTTCAACTCATAATAGGGAATGTCATCGCCTGTATATTGACCTGATAATCCCAGCACCCAAGCGGCATCATCATAACTGTCGTACTTGAACTCACCATTAGCAACAGTTGTTCCGTTTACCGTGGTCCAACCTTCGGGCTCAGAAAAAGTCGCTCCGGTATAATATGTATTGATTTTACCGCTATTAAGGCGCATGTGAACGTCACCATTCAGCTCCGCGTCACTCGAAGCGCCATAAATATTCTTGTAACCGCCGGCATTGATGCTCAGGTAGGCATTGCCGGTCTGACGAATACCCCAGCTACCGCCGTATACCACCACGTCGGTAAGATGACTTTCTCCCACAATCTGCAAGTGACTGTCACCGACAAAGTTCGGAGTACCGGTTTCGTTCCAGCCTAACTTATAACCGCCGATTTTAGTATTGTAATCCGAACCTTCATCATATATCCAAATGTTACCGGTCAGAGCTTCATCATACCCCAATCCCCAGTTACAACCACCGGCCAGATAGTTTCCTTCGCTGTCACTATCGCTGTCACGCTGAATCAGCACCACGGTATTCCCCTTCGGTGCGGTTGAAACTATCTTATCGTATTGGAACCCCCCATTGCTGACAAAGTTAATGGCACCGTCGGCCAAATTGAGATTGCCGTTTACACCATCTCCCCAATTCTGCCCCGTAAAGGTCTTGCCGAAGACGGGCGGCTTTTGCATATCCCAACCGGCATCCCAGGAAATGGGCCTGATGTCCGTGTAAGTGAGAACCAGTTGACCGGAATTGCTCTTATCCATGGTCAGAACATTCTCCACCTCCCCGAGATTCACATCACCATACTGGAATGAGGATAGCGTGAGCTTGTCCCAGTTCACCACCGTCCCTCCGTCAATAAACGTAAATGTGTACTGATTACCATTCACACCCACGGAACTGAGGTCGGAGAAGTCCAACAAAGCACCGTCAGCGATGATGACCGTACCGCTGTTGACTAATTTATCGTTGAAGTCAATATGCCCGCCCAAGGTATACTCCGCTCCGGCAGCCACACTGGTCATGCCGTTGTAATCCGTACTCAGTCCGGTATCGGCCCCGATGCCGCCATTGATAATGGCCCCCTTACCGCGCAGTTCGATTGCCTCGACATTATAGCCGTTAAGCTGAGCATCGGACAGGTAACTGATGCCGGTGTTTGCCGCTGTGTTACCGCCGAGAATGGCATTGCCCGTCATTTTCACACCGGCAAAGGAGGCCACCTTTCCGGGAGTAGCCGTCATCATTGCTCCGGTTGATGAAATCAGATGAGAGCCCTCCTCAATGCTGAAAAGAGCATCTCCCGCAGCGCCGACCTGAAGCATATCCGTGGCGCTGTAATACATAGTCGAGCCCTGCGTGAGCCGAAGCTCACCGACGGAAACCGTCACCCAGCCCATTGACTTATCCGCAGCGCCGGCCTGAATATTCTGCAACTCAACCACGGCACCGTTACCAAGGCAGCCTACTCCGGTGCCCACGGCAGTATCGCGCAGGTGGAGCTCGGTACCACCGGCGATATCCGTTCCGTCCACACCACCCTTAAAAATGTACTTGGTGCTACCGCTGCCGGTAACATCCGTCCCGACATTCTGGACATAAATGCCCTCAATGTCCACGGCATCCTTAATATCAACCGTAGCCTCATTCACCCCATCCTGATTAAAGAAAAGGGCATAGTCATAAGCCGAGCCGTCATATTTCTCGCCCTTATTCCAGACGGCGGCATCCGCCGTCCAGGAATTATTCGCGCCGCCGTTCCAGATGTTACCGAAACGCGTCTCAACGAAATAGAGATGATGACCATCCTCCATAACCTTGGACCCCAGCACGTAATGTCCGTCCTCAAACGACACGCGACTGCCCAGGCTGTTATTCATGTAGAATATAATCTCACTCAAGCCGGCCAGCCCCACGGGAGAATCCGACATGAACACGCTGTACACACGCATGGTGCGCAGCTCGTCATCAAATACAATATTAACGGAACCCTCCGAGTCGAAAGTGAGCGACTCTACCGAAATAGCCGATTGCGAGGCCGAAGCCGTAAGCCCGGACGGCAGATTCTCAATAGCAAGAGTGGCACCATTACCAAGATGCAAGTGGCGCAATTCCACGGGGAAAAGGCCATTAGTGTTGAGCCGGAGGTACGAGTCCTTCGAGACGGTCAGATTCTCAGCATTGGCGAGCGCATGTATGTCATCCAACGACAGGGAGCTACCCTCACTTACCAAAACCGAGCCGGTATACGCATCATTCCGATTGGAAATCACCACCATGCCCGAACCGGCCATCGTGATATTACCGGCTCCGCTCAGGTAACCGGACAGCTCCAACATATCACGCACTTCACCGGTCAGGTGAGCACTCATCGTAGAGAACTTCACATCGCCCTCGATATTGATATCGGCCGCGATGCGGTTGGACATTCCGCTATAAAGCAGTTCAATTTCATTATCCGTTCCGGCAGCGGCCCTCAACTGCAAGCCATTCGTCAGGTCATCTGCGGTCAATTTACCTTCTACCAGACCATTGTTCATGCGGATGACATTCGTTCCGGTCAGGGTCTGAGTCGAATTTCCGATATTAAGATGACCGGCAACGGAGAACTCGTGGGAGCCTTGTGCCATCATGTTGTTACCATTGAGCACAACGGTGGCGGCATGCCCCACATGCAAGTTACCATGCACCGCATTCTCCACCTTGTGGAAAGTCAGGTTACCGCCATCGAGCAGCAGGTCTTTCATGCCGACAATCTCTGTAACATCGAACTCACGGGCCTGCCCGCCGATGCGCAGACTGTGGTACACCCCATCATCGGTCATGCCGTTGATGAGCTTCCACTTCGTACGCATGTTCGCCCCCACCTGCACATAGGCGTTGTCATGCGTCACGTTCAGGGTATAGCCCTCTCCCCCGATTATCTTACCATCGAGCTCACTGTAACCGCCGTTATCAAAGAGATAACCGCTGCCGTTATTAAGAATGAGCGTACCATTCCCAAGATTAATCACCCCTATCAGCACACCGGGGTTCTTCTCCAGACCTTCGATACCGGCGATATCATGTGTCATATCACCATTCATGAACATACCGGGAGCCAATGTCACCACGGCATTTCCGTCAATATTGAGCGCACCCAAATTCAGAAATGAATGTAAATTGAGCGAAGTGTTCGATATCACCTCACTTTCGCCCCTCACGGTAACAACGGTAGAGCCGTCACCCAACACGCCGTAACCATCCATAACCGCCTCGGCCTTGCTGCTGTATGCCTGCACGTTGATGGTATAGTTCGCATCGTCCGCAACATTCAGCACTTTCAAACCTGCGACCTCATCGCCATCGGTATTGATCAATACGGACTCCTCACTCTCACTCAAAGTCACATTACTACCTCCCGGCCATCCCCGAACAACCTGCCGCACAGCTTCTGCCGCTTTACTGATAACACATATAGCAGGCACACCGACAATCGCAGCCAACACAGCAGTTCTCAGAACAAGAGGTAAGTGTAATTTCATCTTTTGCTCAACTTGTTATTCAGTTCGTTTTACTATCAACATCTTCACACACGCGCGCCGGCGTAAAGATATCTTATCTTGAGGGCGCGGAAGTTTAATCTTTAACTCCTCATTTGTAAAGTAAAAAAAACGCATTTTGACCATCTTTTTTATTGCATCGCATATTTATCGTCTTTTACCCTAATTTCCACATTTATAATATGAATATATATGAGATTAAATATAACATTTCTTATAACATTTTTCGTTTTCCGACCGCAACAACGACAAAAAAAGCCTGTGGTCGTTGACCACAGGCGAAAAATTAACTGTTCCGATAAACTTAACCCAAAGTGGGCTTCTTGGCGCGGCGAACGGAGCCGAAACGCTTCTGGAACTTGTCGATACGACCCTCGGTGTCCACGAACTGGTTCTTACCGGTGAAGAAGGGGTGCGAGTCGGAGGTGATACCGCAGGAAATCACATAGTGCTCCACACCGTCAATCTCCTCCTTCTTAGCGGAAGTAGCGGTGGAACGGGTGATGAAACGGCGGCCCGTGGTAATGTCCACGAACACAACGGGATTGTACTTGGGATGCAGATCAGCTTTCATAGTCTTTCAGGCTGCGTTACCGTCGCAGCGCGGGAGGGATTATACTGATACACAACCCCATGTCAAGCACAATTCTTTGAAAAATGAGTTTTTTATCATCAAGGGCAAGAAAAAGGGCTTGTCGCAGCCGGCCATATATGGTATGCTAGTGGCGCAAGATTATATACTTTCACGCTTATGGCTACACAACTTGAGCAACTGAAGCAGTACACCACCGTCGTGGCAGATACCGGTGACTTCCGCCAAATGGAGGAATTCTCCCCGCAGGATGCCACCACCAACCCTTCCCTTATCCTTGCCGCTGCCGGCAAGCCGGAATATCGCTCCATCGTGGAAGAAGCCGTTGCCCCCTACAAAGGCCGCGAGCTCACACCCGCTCTGATGGATGAGATTGTAGACAAAGTTGTCGTAGCCTTCGGTCTGGAAATCCTCAAGCGCGTACCGGGCCGAGTATCGTCCGAGGTCGATGCCCGACTTTCTTTCGACACCGAGGCAACCGTCGCCCGCGCCCGCAGCATCATGGGTATGTACGAGGCCGCCGGCATTCCCCGCGAGCGAGTACTCATCAAGATTGCCTCCACTTGGGAGGGTATACAGGCTGCTCGCGTGCTGGAGCAGGAGGGCATACACACCAACCTCACCCTGCTCTTCAGCTTGGTACAGGCCGTAGCCTGCGCCGAGGCAGGAGTACGCCTCATTTCACCCTTCGTCGGTCGCATTCTGGACTGGTTCAAGGCCAATACCAAGGAGGAATACACCGCCGAGACCGACCCCGGTGTCGTATCCGTCCGCACCATCTACAACTACTACAAGAAGTTCGGCTACCCGGTACAGATTATGGGTGCCTCCTTCCGCAACAAGGGAGAAGTCCTCGCGCTGGCCGGTTGCGACCTACTGACCATTTCTCCCGGCCTGCTGGCAGAGCTCGCAGCAAGCGAAGAGCCCGTCGCCCCCTGCCTGAATGAAGAAGCTGCCAAGGCAAGCGACATTGAGCGCATACCGGCCGACGAAAAGAACTTCCGCTTCCTCTTCAACGAAGATGCCATGGCTACGGAAAAGACTGCCGACGGCATTCGCCGCTTTGCAGCCGACATCCGTAAGCTGGAGGCCATGCTTACCGCCATGCTGTAATCATTTTTCACCCACACAAACCAATTATTATGAAAGTACTCGTTACCGGCGGCTGCGGCTACATCGGCTCGCACACCGTCCGCCAGTTGGTAAAAGCCGGAGCGGATGTCACCGTGCTCGACAGCATGGTCTACGGACATCCCGCCGCCATCGTCGACAAAGAAGTTAAGCTTGTGAAAGGCGATTTGGGCGACCCCGCCATCGTCTACCCCCTGCTTGTCAACGGCAAGTTCGATGCCGTCGTTCACTTCGCGGCCTTCATTCAGGTAGGCGAATCCGTCACCGACCCGCTCAAATATTACGAGAACAACATTGCCAAGCCCTTGGTACTGCTGCGCGCGATGATGCTGGGCGGCTGCAAGCGCTTCGTATTCTCCTCCACCTGTGCCACCTATGGTGAACCCACTCAGATTCCCATCCCCGAAACTGAAAAACAGGATCCCATCAATCCCTACGGCGGCTCCAAGTTCATGCTGGAGAAAGTCTGTAAGGACTGCGAGCGCGCCTATGGACTCAAGAGCGTATTCCTGCGCTACTTCAATGCCTCCGGCGCCTCGGTGGACGGCCTCATCGGCGAGGACCATGAGCCCGAGAGTCACCTCATCCCCGTCATCCTGCAAGCCATTAAGGGAGAGCGCCCCGGCATAACCGTATTCGGCACGGACTACGACACCCCGGACGGCACCTGCATACGCGACTACATCCACGTAGACGACTTGGCGGACGCTCACCTGCGCGCGCTCGACTACCTCATGAAAGGCGGCGAGACCAACTGGTTCAACCTCGGCACCGGCAACGGGTTCTCCGTGAAGCAGATCATCGATGCCGCCGAAAAAGTAACCGGCATGAAAGCTCCCGTAGAGTACGGCCCCCGCCGCGAGGGCGACCCGCCCCGCCTCATAGCCGACTCCCGCAAGGCTGCCGAAATTCTGGGCTGGATTCCCAAATATCAGGATGTAACCCAAATTGTAGAGACCGCTTGGAAGTGGCACAACGGCTCCCGCGGCGGTCACTATTAAAGCTCGGTTCATTCCGTTCATTCTCATCAGGCAGGGCGGGCTGCGGCACGCCCTGCTTTTTTCGACGGATAACATGCTCGACATCATCCTCATCTCCCTTGCACTGGCAGTAGATGCGACCATCTACTCCTTCTCGTACGGTCTGGTACTACGCTGCCGCCGACAGAGCAGCGCCCTGTGGCTGGCTCTCACCGTGGGTGTTTTTCAGGCAGGCATGCCCCTGCTGGGCTACTTGGGAGGTGAAGGGCTGCGCGAAAGCGTGGCAACATGGCAGGACGGCATCGTAGCCGCCGTCTTCGGCGGACTGGGAGCCTACGTCATCTACGGAGCTTGGCGCGACAGAACCGATTGTAACTGCGCCTGCACCGATTGCAATCCCCTCGGTCTGCTCGCGCTCCTGTTGGTCGGCACCGCCACCGCCATCGATGCCCTGGCCGTAGGAGTAGCCATGGCTCTGAGCCACAGCGGGGCTTCGCCCCTCTCAACGGCCTGCCTGTTCGGCAAGGTCGGCACCATCGGAGCCATCACCTTCATTTGCTCTCTGGCGGCCTTCCACACGGCCCGGCTCCTGCACCACCTACCCACACGCCTACTCGAGACATGTGCCGGACTGCTCCTCATTGCTCTGGGAATAAAAAGCCTGATATAACAAGCTGCGGCATTTTCTTTATTGCACGCAGGGTGTTGGACATGATTTTAGCTTGACGAACCGCGCGCGCGGGTGCTAGACTGGCACTAGTTATGACACAAGATGCCCTTCTTAAAATATTGGAAACGGACGCCCGGCTGAGCGACCAACAGATTGCCGAACGCCTGGGCGTGAGCGTATCGGAAGTAACAGCCGAGCGAGCTACCTTGGAACAGGAAGGGCGCATCGTCGGCTACCAAACCATCGTCAATGATGATGAAGTAGGCGTAAGCGCCTTCATCGAAGTACGTTGCACCCCGGAGCGCGGCGGTGGCTTTGATCGCTTGGCTGAGCGTATATCCCGTTTTGATGAAGTGCGCAGTTGCTACCTGATGAGCGGAGGATATGATCTGCTGGTTCGGGTCGAAGCCGAGAATCTGCTGGCCGTGGCACGCTTCGTGAGCGAAAAACTCTCCAGCCTCAAAGGAGTCATCTCCACCGCCACCCACTTCCGACTCAAGACATACAAACTCAATGGCCTGCACTTTACCGAAGAACCCAGCCATCAGCGTATCAGCGTAGCACCATAACCTCACTTTTCCCCATTTTTTACTTACCGTCACATCATGGACTGGAACCGCACATTAGCTAAACAGGTCGTTGATTTGCCCCGTTCAGGCATCCGTGAATTCTTCGATCTCGTCACCGGTAGCAAAAATATCATCTCTCTGGGTGTAGGCGAACCGGATTTCGTCACACCGTGGAACATCCGCGAGGCTGCCATCACATCCCTCGAAAAAGGTCACACCACCTACACCAGCAACTACGGTCTGGAAAGCCTGCGCCGCGCCATTGCCCGCTACGTCAACGACTTCTTCCGCGTCGACTACAACCCGCTCTGCGAAATTCTGCCCACCGTGGGCGTGAGCGAGGCCATTGATTTGGCCCTGCGCTGCCTCATCAACCCCGGCGATGAAGTGCTCTACCACGAGCCCTGCTATGTGAGCTATGCCCCCTCCGTACTGCTGGCATACGGCACACCCAAGGCAGTCGAGACCAACATCGATGACCTCTTTGCGCTCAACCCCGCCAAGCTCGAGGCTGCCATCACGCCGCGCACCAAGGTGCTCATGCTCAACTTCCCCACCAACCCGACGGGCGCCATTGCCCCTCGCGAGACTCTCGAGGCCATTGCCCGAATCTGCATTAAGCACGATCTCTTCGTTCTCACGGATGAAATATACTCCGAGCTGCGCTACGACGGCGTGCAGCACACCAGCATAGCCGCCCTGCCGGGCATGAAAGAGCGCACCCTGCTGCTGCACGGCTTCTCCAAGGCCTTTGCCATGACCGGCTTCCGCCTCGGCTACGCCTGCGGCCCCTCCGAGCTCATCGAACAGATGATGAAAATCCACTCCTACACCATGATTTGTCCGACCATAACCAGTCAGGAGGCCGGCATCGAAGCCCTGCAGAATGGTGTACCCGCCATGAAGGAAATGCGCGACAGCTACCACATGCGCCGCGACTACATCGTGCGCCGCTTCAACGACATGGGCATGGACTGCCACCTGCCCGGCGGTGCCTTCTACACCTTCCCGAGCATTCAGCGCTTCGGACTCTCCTCCAAGGAGTTCGCCATGCGTCTGCTGACCGAGCAAAAGGTAGCAGCCGTTCCCGGCACAGCTTTCGGCAGTTGCGGCGAGGGCTACCTGCGCTGCTGCTATGCCACGAGCTTCGAACTGCTCGAAGCCGCATGCGACAAGATGGCTCGCTTCTGCGACTCGCTGAAATAAGCGACCGTACATTCATGCGTACCGACCACAGCCTCTACCGAGCCTACGTCTACCCCTTAGCTATTTTCATGGGCTTCAGCATCGTGCTGGGGGTGGGGGGCGGCAGCCTGGAATGGGACCACCCCGAGGCAGCTTGGTGGCAACGAGCCCCGGAAATGTGGCTCTACCCCCTGCAAACCTTGGTCTGCGGCTGGTGGCTGTGGAAAGTACGGCATGAAATTCAATGGGATTGGAATGTACGGGCTTGCAGTCTAGGAGCCGTCTTCGGCCTGCTCGGCATAGGGCTGTGGCTCGTCCCCTACTTCGCGGGATGGGTGAGCAATGAAGGCGGCGGCTTCGAGCCCGAGCGCATTTTCGGTGCCGGAAGTGCCGCCGTTCCGGTAGAATACGCTCTTCGTTTTGCCCGAGCAGCGCTTGTTGTACCACTGGCGGAAGAGCTCTTCTGGCGAGGCTTCCTCATGCGCTGGTGCGTAAACCGGGATTTCCCGCAGAATGTCCCCATCGGCACCCACAGTTGGACGGCATGGTCAGTCAGCACGCTGGCCTTCATGCTCATCCACAACCCGGTTGACTACGCCGGGGCTTTCTGCTACGGCAGCCTCACCTACTTCCTCGTAGTCAAAACCGGCCGCCTCACACCGGCCATCGTCATGCACGCTGTTGCCAATGCAATCATGGGCACCTGCGCCATCACCTGCAAGCTGCCCCATCTCTGGTAAACACCTCATCTTATGAACATCGACCCTCTTCAAACCGGTTTGGCACTCTGTGTCGGCATCTCACTGGCAGCAGCCTGCGGATTTCGGATATTCGTCCCTCTGCTGGTCATGGCTCTGGGCGTGCGCCTGTGCGACCTGAACATCGACCCGGCCCTCAACTGGGTCGGCAGCGACATCGCCATCACCTGCCTGAGTGTTGCCACGGTGGCGGAAATCCTCGCCTACTACATCCCTTTCGTTGACAACGCGCTCGACACCATCGCCGGTCCTGCGGCTTTGGTAGCCGGGGCATTCATCACCGGCGGCATGCTCGGTGACCTGCCGGAATGGCTGCAATGGAGCACCGGCATCGTCGCAGGAGCCGGTGTAGCCGGCACCGTACAACTCGGCACCACCGCCGTTCGAGCCGCCAGCACCGGCAGCTCCGCAGGTCTGGGCAACCCCATCGTCAGTACCATCGAGAACATCCTTTCCGCCATCGGCTCCATACTCGCGGTATTCCTGCCGCTATTAGCCGCCGCCGGTACCGTCCTGCTCATCTTCCTCACCTTCTTCTCACTGCGCAAAATCCGAGCTCTTATCCGCAAACGCAAAGAAGCTCACGCCTGAGGTTCCACCACCCCCTCCCCTACCACCATGCAAGCATTCATCCTCGGAGCCGGTCTGGGCACACGCCTTGCTCCCCTCTCCCATATCCTGCCCAAGCCGCTCATGCCGGTTTTCGACAAGCCGCTCATTCAGCACACCATGGACCGCTTCATCGCGGCAGGTGTAACCGAGTTCATCATCAACACCTCTTACCTCGACTTCACTTGGGACAAGGCCTTCCCCTGCCCCGACCCGCAGTACCGCGGCTGCCCCGTCACATTCAGCCACGAAGATGAGCCCCTCGACAGCGGCGGCGGTGTAAAAAAAATCCTCCCCCTCTGGAAAGAAGGTCCCATCATCATCCACAACGGTGACATCCTCACCGATATCCCCCTCAGCGAGCTCCTCGCTGAGCACCGCCGCAGCGGCAACCTCATCACCATGGCTCTGCGCAGCGTGGACGGCAAGCGCAATGTCGGCTTCGATGCCGCCACAGGCCGCATCACCGACATCCGCCATGCTCTCGGCATCGACCCCGGCACCCATCAATTCGCCGGCACCTACATCATGGAGCCCGCCGTTACTGACATGTTCCCGCAAGATGAAGAAAAGTTCTCCGTCTTCCCCATCTGGCTGGAACTCGTCAGACAGGGCAAGGTCGGCGGCCTCGCCTTCGACTGGGCCAACTGGTATGAAATCGGCTCCCCCGAAGCTTATCTGCAAGCCATTCTGGACATGCCGAGCAGCAAGCGCATTCACCCCACCGCCACCATCTCCGCGCTCGCGGATATCAGCGAGGACTGCATGATCGGTCAAGATGCCGTCATCCCCGCAGGCTGCGAACTCAACGACTGCATCGTCTGGCCTCGCACCCACGTGACCCCCGGCTCCTACAACCGAGCTATCATTACCCCGCGCATCACGGTGCAGCTCTAAGCCCAACCACCCCCACCACCTTGCGTTAGAGGTTTCTGTTCTTTTCACAGAAACCTCCCTTGCTTTCTGCTATAAAAAAGGGCATTCTCCCTCCTTCCGACACCCATTTACAATTCATCCGCTCATCATACATAATTAAGAAAAACTAAAAAAATTAACATTTTCCAAAAAACAATAATTTCCAAAACACCATTTGTCGCAATATCTTAATTGTATACACCTTATACAAACATCCAACAAAGTTGGAAATAAAAATTGTTTACAATTTTATACTAATTTGTTTTTACGCTTTACATTCCGAAAACAAAGAGTATAATTTTCTCCCGGAACTCGCATACCACCCTCCCTGATAAAATGGCAAACCTTTTCACCAATATACTTGCAGCAAGCTGTCTTCTGACCGGCCTTGTAAGTGCCGACGTGGAAAATGCCCTTTCATCAGCCCAAACGGAGGCCATCAGCGAACTCAGTACGGAACTGGGATTGGACGACATCGCCGAAGTGAGCGACTCGACGGATATCAGCGAGGGCTCCACCATCGACATCACAGCACCCCCTGCATCCGGCAACGACGCGCCCCGTTCCGAAACCTCCACCCAATCCGACGAAAACACAACCGACAGCAGCTCGGATATCGTTGTCGATTTCGGCAGCGAGGAATACGACGAGGGGAGTACCCCCCTATGAAGAAGCCATCGCTCTGATGTCGCTGGCCATGGAGGCTTACTCCTCCTCCCTTGAAGAACTCGTTTACCTGGAGAATACCGCCATCTCCGGCAACACCATTATCACAGCCACCCAAAAATTAACCGTCGGCAACGCCGGAGGCTCTAAAAACACCGATGACGGCCTACTCTCCATTTCGGACAATGCTCAGGTGCAGGTAGGCAATCCCGACGAAGGCGGCTATATCACCATTTCTCAGCAAGAGGGCGAAACCAAGTCCGCCACCATTTTCAATACCACCATCTCAGCAGACGGGAAAGATGTCACCATCGCCGCCAAAAACACACGCAACAAAAACGCCCAGATTACCAACGCCGCACTCGACCTGAGTTCCCTTAAGAGCGACTCCGTCGTTACCGTACAGAATATCTCCCTCTCCGACGTTCAGATTAACCAGCCCAACGGCTCCATGAACCTCGTGAATGCCAATGTCAGTCTGACGGCACCGGCCGTGATCAACAACGTCACCATCGATAAAGACTCCAGTCTGCACGGCAGTAAGGTGGACGAAAACATCCGCCTGACCGGCCACAACAAAATCGTATTCAACCCGCATGAAGAACTCGGCACGGAAGATATGCCCCTGCTTAACGGCGAAACAGCCGTTACCCAACAGTTCTACAATGCCAACCTCTCCGCCGGCAGTCACCTCGAAATCGATGCCAGTCTCATTTACCTGGAAGATTTCGACATGGGGCAGAGCTTCTTCCTCGAGTTCAGCGGCCTGCAATGGGAAAACCTCAACAACGCCGGCGGAGCCATCACGGATATTGCCCTTCTCCAACAATCATTCAGCATCTCCAATCTCAACGACTCCATCCCCGAGGAGCTCCGTCCCTACCTGACCATTCTCAGCGCTGCTTATACGGCTGACGGCCAGAACCTTCTACTCGAGTTCGGCTTCATCCCCTCCATTCCGGAGCCGACAGCAGCCACACCCTCCCTGCTGGCGCTGGCCGGACTGAGCTTACGTCGTCGCAGAAAATAAGCCACTACGCGTTGGAACAAACGGGAAAAGAACAATTTGCAGAAGAACCGGACCTTCGCACCTCGTAATTAGTCCTTTACCTCAAAGTCCCTTGAGCCATTCCACATAAGCGCGGCGGGCTTTTTCCGGCGTGAGCGGCTCAGGAGTAGGCTGCGGCTCAGACTTCTCCGCCTTCCGAACCGGCTCCGGCACATCTTGCTTCCGTTCCGGCTCCGGCGGCTCTGCTTCTTTGAACTCAGCCGGATTTTGCGGAAAACTCAAAGAGGGAAAACAATATTTCACCCCATCATTCACACGCCGATTCAACGCCGCCTTCAATCGACCTCGCGAACCGACTGAGTACACCTCATCCTTGTAAGTAACATGAACCTTTGATTGTTCATTTACAGCTAACAGTCCGCCACCGGGCCAACGCCGAGATCGTTTCTTCCTCTTTTTCCGCCCAAAATCATCATCTTCTTCATCATCCAAATTCATATCCCATTCATTCAATCCCACAAAACATACGACAAAATCATGAATCATCTGACGCAGATTACTCTTCTCCTTACGAGAAAAACCGTCGCCGGAGATTTTTGATTTCATCCAACTCACCACCGACCTATCCTTCGTCACACGCACTTCGGCATAGCTCGAGACAACAGAAGTCAAATCTATCGTCACCTCAAAAAGAAAAACATCATTGTGATAATAACGGAACGAGAGTCCGCCGTCGTGCCAGCGGTACAGCACCACTTTCTCAAACTCCCTCGTCAATACGAACGACAAGGCATCCCTTCGGCTTCCGCGCACCAAATCCTCTCGGCTCAAGCTCTGCTCTACACCATAATAGAGGGCTGCACGTCCGTCTTGCGACTCATACTCCTGCCACTCCTTGCGCTTGCTCCCCATTACCTTATCCCACTGCCGCAACATCTTCACGGCACGCTCACCTTCACGGCGGGCCCGCACCAGCACCGCCCCCACATTCCCGCCGGGCTCACCCAACACAACCACATCATATTGCTCCGTACGGAACAACAAACAATCCTCCCCATCCTTCTTCACCTCACTTACCCTCGCCGCAACATCCGCCATCCGCACTGCGCCCTGCAAAGGCCATGCACTCAGCACCGCCCCGCATAACATCACCGGGAACATCTGTCGCCAACTCCGCCACATACACCCCAATCTACCATAAGACCGCCGCTGTCGTCAACCCCATTTCCCCGCCGAAACACAAAATATCACCTCCGCACACCATATTCCCTGCCTCACCCAAGAAAAAAAATGCGCCACCACAGGCGGAATTTGCTTTTCATGCGCAGGGCATGTATGGTAGAATAGACCAGCGTGGAACGGCAGCGTGTGCCGTACTGTACACCGGCGCGAGCCGCCCCCGCCCACCGGACGACACAACTTCAACATGTTGTGCCGCGGGTGAAGGTGTCGGCTCTCACGTTGCAATACTCAGCATTAACCACATAACATAAAGAACCGTTTATGGCAATAGACCCCAAACTGCTTGAAGACCTCGAGGCCCGCAGAAAGAAAATCAAATATGCCGCCTCGCAGGAGAAATACGATGCCCGCCACGCCAAGGGTGATTGGACGGCTCGCGAGCGCATAGCCTGTTTGTTTGATGCCGGCTCCTTTACTGAAATAGGCATGCATACGAAGCACCATTGCAGCAACTTCGGCATGCTCAACAAGGAGATTCCCGGTGACGGCATCGTGACCGGCTTCGGTCTGGTGAATGGTCGCCCCGTGGCCGCAGCCTCCGCCGACTTCCTCGCTCAGGGCGGTTCCCTGGGCTATATGCACGCCCAGAAAATTTGCGATGCTCAGCAATACGCCATGAAGGGCGGCATGCCCATCATTCAAATCAACGACTCCGGCGGTGCTCGTCTGCAAGAGGGCGTAGAATCACTCACCGGCTTTGCCAACGTCTTCTATAACAACGTGGCAGCCAGCGGCGTGGTTCCCCAGATTTCACTTATCCTCGGCCCCTGCGCCGGCGGCGCAGCCTACTCTCCCGCCCTGACCGACTTCATCATCATCCGTCGCGGCGGTGCGGCCGGTATGTACATCACCGGCCCCAAGGTCATTGAGCAGGTCACCTACGAGAAGTGTACCATGGAGGAAATCGGCGGTGCCGATGTTCACGCCTGCGTGAGCGGCAATGCTCACTTCGTTGCCAACACCGATGAGGAGGCTATCGAAATCGCCAAGAAACTCCTCACCTACCTGCCCTCCAACAACACGCAGGAGCCCCCTCACGACCTCTCCTGCCCGCTCGACATTGCCGATGATGAGGGCATGAACGACATCATCCCCGAGAGCAACAACACCCCGCTGGACATGCAGAAGGTCATCGCCCGCCTGGTGGATGAGGGCTCCTTCATGGAAGTTCACGCCGGATTTGCCGGCAACGTCATCGTAGGCTTCGGCCGCATCTGCGGTGTCGTGGTCGGCATCATCGCCAACCAGCCCGCCGTCAAGGCCGGCTGCCTCGACATCGACGCCTCCGACAAGGCAGCCCGCTTCATCCGCTGCTGCGACTCCTTCAACATCCCCGTGGTCAACCTCGTCGATGTCCCCGGCTTCCTGCCCGGCAAGCAGCAGGAGCGCGGCGGCATCATCCGCCACGGCGCCAAGATGATTTTCGCCTACTCCTCAGCCACCGTACCCAAGGTCACCATGATTCTCCGCAAGGCCTACGGCGGTGCCTACATCGCCATGTGCTGTAAGGGACTGGGAGCCGATGCCGTATTCGCCTGGCCGACCGCTGAGATTGCCGTCATGGGTGCTCAGGGTGCCGTACCGATTCTCTATGGTCGCGAGCTCAAGAGCATCGAGGACGAGACCGCCCGCGAGGCTCGCCGTCAGGAACTGCTGGCCGAGTACACCGAGGCCTTCTACAACCCCTACGCCGCCGCCGCAAGCGACCAGGTCACGGAGGTCATCAATCCCAAGGAGACCCGCGCCCGCATCGCTCTGGCCCTGCGCACCATGCTCAGCAAGCGTGAAGTACGCCCGGCCAAGAAGCACGGCAACATGCCCCTCTGATTTCACACCAGAATACATAAAACATGAACATAACCCAGACATTAGCCATCACATGGCCGGAGTTTACGGACGCTTTGACGTACCAGATTACCGGCATGCTCGTGGTGCTTTGCTGTCTTGGGCTGCTCTGCGTCATTCTCTCCGTTTCCGGTGCCGTTGCGGTACATCTGGAGGCAAAGAAAAAGGCGCAGGCAGAGGCCGCCAAAGCCGCTCTGGCTGCAAATGCTCCTGCCCCGGCAGCAGCACAGCCCATAGCAGCTCCCGAGCCTACCCCGGCCCAAGTAGCAGCAATTGCTGCCGGCATCTATGATGCCGCCGCCAGCAGCATCACACCGGAGGTCATTGCCGCCATCGCAGCAGCAGTGAAGGTCACACTCGGCAACGAGGCCCGAATCCTCGATATCAAGCCGGTCGATACCGCCTATGCTCAGAGCGGCCGCACCTCCATCATGAACTCCCACATCCTCAACCGTGGCTGATAAAGCCACACCCCCAACTTCAACAAAAAACTCATAAACCAAACACAATTCATACAATGAAACAGCTCCGTATTACCGTTGCCGGTCAGACCTTTGATGTAACCGTAGAGACCCTTGGCGGCAGCACCGCCGCTCCCGCTCCCGCTCCTGTGGCAGCTCCCGCTCCCGTAGCCGCTACCGCACCTGCCGTTATAGCAGCACCCGCCCCCGTAGCAGCCCCTGCTCCCGCCGCTGCCGGTGCCGGCACCCCCATCCAGAGCCCGCTGGCCGGCAAGGTCGTCTCCCTCGATGTGAAGCCCGGTACCGCTGTGAAGAAAGATGATCAGGTTCTTACCCTCGAGGCCATGAAGATGAACACCGTCATCTATGCCCCCGCAGACGGCATCGTGACCTCCTTCTGCGTAGCCCCCGGCGACACCGTAGCCGAGAACCAGCCCCTGGCCTACCTCGGTTAAGCCGCCATCGGCTTACAGGCCCTGTACAAACTGAAATTGTACAGGGGGTGTAACAAATAGTCAATTTCCCATTGCGATATGCAAGAACTCATCAATTCCTTCGCGGATTTCATCTCCGGCATCGGCCTGTTCCAGATGACGTGGCAGATGTACGTCATGTGGGTAATCGTTGCAGCTCTGCTGTACCTGGGTGTTGCCAAGCAGTTTGAACCGTTGCTCATGGTGCCGATTGCCTTCGGCGCCCTGATTGCCAACATTCCCGATAACGGCATGGTCATCACGCAGGCCCAGCGCGAAGTTGTCGCGCTCAAGGACGGTGCTGTAGAGCGCTCCACCATGAACGACGTCGGCTTCATTCAACTGCAACTGGCACCCTTCGATGATCCCGGCGTAAGCAAGCAGAGCACCGAGGGGCTCGACCCCGCCGTTGTCGCTGAATACGAGGCAGCCATAAACCAGCCCATGAAGGCTCAGGAGGCCATCGACCCCGCCACCGGCAAGCACCAGAAAGGCAAGCTTACCGTCACCGGCCAAACCCCTCAGAAATACCTGCTCATCAAGCCTGAAGGCGGTCTTTTCGACTGGCTCGGTCTGGGCATTAAGTGCGAGATTTTCCCCGCCCTCATCTTCATGGGCGTGGGGGCTCTGACGGACTTCGGCCCGCTGCTTGCCTCGCCCAAGGCACTCCTGCTGGGTGCAGCGGCTCAGGGTGGTGTGGCATTCACCTTCCTCTGCGCTGTGTGCGTGGGCTTCACTAAGGGTCAGGCAAGTGCCATCGCCATCATCGGCGGTGCGGACGGTCCCACCTCCATCTTCCTGGCCAGTAAGCTCGCACCTGAGCTACTGGGTGCCATTGCCGTAGCCGCCTACACCTACATGGCACTCGTGCCGCTCATTCAGCCGCCCTTCATGCGCATGTTCACGACCGAAGCACAGCGCAAGATTAAGATGAAGAGCCTGCGTCAGGTCTCCAAGGGTGAGAAGATGTTCTTCTGCTTTACAGTGACCATTCTCACCATCCTGCTCTGCCCGGATGCCGCTCCGCTGCTCGGCATGCTGATGTTCGGCAACTTCCTGCGCGAGTGTAAGGTCACGGAACGTCTGGTAACATGCGCTCAGAACGAGCTGATGAACATCACGACCATTCTGCTGGGTGTATCCGTCGGTCTTACCATGCAGGGCGTACGCTTCCTGAAAGGCGAGACCCTGCTCATCATCGGTCTGGGCATCGTCGCTTTCGCCGTAGCTACCGTCTGTGGTCTGATCTGTGCTCAAATCATGAACCTCATCCCCGGCTGGCGTAAGAACCCCATCAACCCGCTCATCGGCTCCGCCGGCGTATCTGCCGTGCCGATGGCCGCCCGCGTTTCTCACAACGAAGGGCAGAAAGCCGACCGCACCAACTTCCTTCTCATGCACGCCATGGGTCCGAACGTTGCAGGTGTGATTGGCACCGCCGTGATTGCAGGTTACTACATCACCACCCTGCAATAATAAACCTGATTTTATGCAAGCCGCTGCTCCCTTGGAGCAGCGGCTTTTTTGTTGACGATTCTCCTAAGTTCGGCGCACCAAATCCACGGAGCGCTCTATACTATACTTAAGCCGCAATTCTCTCAATCACCCCGAAGCCATCTCTCAACATGGCATACAGCACCTTATAAATCAAAAAACCGCCGAGGCTTGCCCGGCAGATGGGGTCTGAATACCGCTGCTACCTCTCGGTCCTGACGGGGTTTTCCAGCCACACCTCCGGGGGCCCCGGCGGCAGGGAGAGTTTGCCACAGTTAGCCCCGTGAGTCAAGACTATATTGACAGACTGCACCATTTATGGCAGAAAATCTCATAAAACAAGCCCACCCCATCCAGCACACCCTATCCGGGAGAACAACTCTTAAATCATAGCCCCCCTGTAACTGACCCAAAAAAGGAGCAGGCTTAACAGCCTGCTCCTTTTCGTCTTCACGTTGTGTGATAAAATCAGGTCGCGATGCCGAAGTGGCGCTGAATATCCGCAAAAATGCGGTCACGGAGCGTGCGAGCCTTCTTGATGTCCCTGGTACGCAGGGAGAAGCGAAGGCGCTCAGCCGTGGCATCGGGCTTATGGACTGTAACGTGGCACCACCATACACCGCGGTTATTCCACAGGTGGTGGTTGAGGTTATCATCGTTAATACGAAGCGCGATCTTAGTCTGTTGAGGTGTCATTTTTTAATTTCGAAGCTTGGTCCGGGTGTGCAGGTAAAGCCTGGTGAAGTATCCGCGTTCGTTTCAGAACAGCCCAGCGGCACCGGGGTTATCCCTTTTCGGTCAGATAGACTCCCAAGAATGCCGCTCCGTTCAAAAAAAAGTGCAGGAAACGGGGATTTAGTAGAGAATCCCGGCCTTCTTGAGCACGTTGTAGGCACCGTTACGGGAAATCGTACGAAGAGCCTTGCAGGAAAGCTTCATGCGGATGTAACCACCGCGGCCACCATTGAGCTCAGGCACCCAAATGCGCTTCTCCTGAAGGTTGGGGTAGACCGTACGGTTGACAGTCTTGGTGACGTGACGACCGATACCGCCCTTCTTCTTGGCAAGACCGGAGCGATGAATGCGGCGGCCCTTATGCGGCATGGCAAACGTGATATTGCAGATTCTGGACATAAGATTTTGTACGGTTAAAAAGATTTGCGGAGCGCCATTTTACACATTTTTAGGCATACGTCAAGGCGAATTTGCAAATTTCATGAAATTCTTTCACAACAATCCCTTTAGCTGCGGTCACGAACGGAAGTTCGGGCATGATATTTTCGTCACCGAATGAACAGGGTGACAACAGCCTGTGTCATAGCCTTGCAAGACATGGAACTTGCTTGAAAGATGCCCACGGACATGCTAAACTGACGAGCGACAAACAATGAACACACAGGAATTGAACGAACAAATCGCGCAAAACTCTGACTGGGTGAGCGCTGTCAAACGAGAGATGGCCGGCGTGGTAGTCGGTCAACAGGCATTGATTAACCGTCTGATACTGAGCTTACTCTGCAAAGGCCACGTTTTGCTCGAAGGTGTACCGGGGCTTGCCAAAACCCTATCAGTAAAGGCATTGGCGGGCACCATGCACGCGGCATTCTCGCGCATTCAGTTCACGCCGGACCTCCTGCCGGCCGACCTGCTGGGTACCATGATATACAACCCCGACGAGCGCCGATTCAGTGCCAAAAAAGGCCCGGTATTCTCCAATCTCATTCTGGCGGACGAAATCAACCGCGCACCGGCAAAAGTACAAAGTGCTCTTCTGGAAGCCATGCAGGAGCGCCAAGTAACACTGGGCGAAACCAGTTACACCCTGCCCAACCCTTTCCTCGTACTGGCCACCCAGAACCCCATCGAGCAGGAAGGCACCTACCAACTGCCCGAAGCACAGCTCGACCGCTTCCTCTTCAAAGTCATCGTTGACTACCCCAGCCGCGATGAAGAGCTCAAGGTGCTCGAAATGATGAGCAGCACCTCAGCAGCTCCCTCCACCAACCCCGTCGTAACAGTCGAGCAGATTGACGCCTCGCGCCAACTCATGGATCGCATCTTCATCGACCCCGCCATCGAGCGCTACATCGTCGACCTCGTGCGCGCCACCCGCAACGCCGGCAAACTCGACCGCAGCCTCGACGGTTTGGTGCGAGCCGGTGCATCTCCGCGTGCCACCATCAACATCGCCATGGCTGCACGAGCACTCGCCTTCACGCGCCAACGCAGTTACGTCACCCCGCAAGATGTAAAAGATTTGGCTCACGACATCCTGCGTCACCGCATCCTGCTCTCCTACGAGGCCGAGGCTGCCAACGTGACCAGCGACAACATCATCGACCAAATTCTTTCCAAGGTTCCCGTACCCTGATAGTCCTCAACCTCCGGCCGTATGGACAAGACGCAGGAAATCATGCAGCAGGTGCGCCGCATCGAAATGCAGGCGCGCAAAGTCGCCACAACCACCTTTGCAGGGCAGTACCGCTCGAGCTTCCGTGGGCAAGGGCTCGACTTTGATGACTTCCGCGAGTACATGCCCGGCGATGAGCCCCGCTTTATCGACTGGAAAGTCACCGCTCGCACCGGCACCCCCTATGTTCGCAAATTCCGCGAAGAGCGAGAGCAGGTACTCCTGCTCGCGGTAGATGCCAGCGCCAGCATGCGTTACGCCGGCGGAGCCTCCGCCGACAGCAAACTCGAATACGCCGCCCGCATGGCTGCCGTACTCGCGTACAGCGCCGTTCAGAACGGCGACAAAATCGGCCTGCTGCTCTTCGGTTGTCAGCCGCACTTCTACCTTCCCCCGGCTAAGGGCATGCGCCAATGTCTGCGCGTCGTGCGCGAAATCCTCTCAGCCCCGCAAGGCGGAACGGACGACAGCATGGAAGACATCGCCGCCGAAATCCTCCGTACGCAGCGCAAAAGCGCCATGTGCTTCCTCATGAGCGACTTCCTGACAAAAGCCGACAAACAAGCCGTCGGCAAGCTGAACTTCCGCCACGAGCTCATTCCGGTACGTATAAACGACCCCTACGAACTGGAACTTCCCGAGGCAGGCCGACTCTACGTACAGGACCCCGAGAGCGGCGAACAATATGAGGTGAACGCCTCATCACTAGCCCTCCGCACAGCGCACAGCAACGCCATGCGCGCCCACATGCTCGAATGGGACAGAACCTTCACCCAGCTCGGCATCGACTCCCTGAGCCTACTCACTCATCAGAACTTCGTAACCGACCTGCGCAAACTCTTTAACCGCCGCAGCAGGCTCTTCGCCCGCTGATTTTTCCATCCGTCCCATGAACGAAAATATCATACAGGCCATCCCGCAACTCGAGCAGGACATCCCGGCTACGACTTTCATGGTAGATACCTTCTGGGTACCCCTCGCATGGGGAATCGGCATCGCGCTCATTCTCGCAGCAACGGCGCTTCTGCTGGTCATTCGCCGCCGCAGGCGCAAGCCCGTACTCCCCCCCTGCCCACAGGAAATAGCCTACAAAGCCCTCGATGAACTGGCAGAAGAACTTCCCGGACTGCGCGAGTGCAGTCTGCGGCTATCCATGGTGCTGCGCACCTTTCTGACCGGTCAGGTGCAGGATCCGGCGCTCTTCGAGACTCATGAAGAGTTCAGCCGAAGAATGGATGCCCTTACCGGCGTACCGACGGCCTGCCGGTATGAGACGCGTTACCTACTGGAGCGCCTGGCTGAATTGAAATACGCCGGCACCACCGAGCAGGACCCGCAAAAAGCCCGAGTACTCATCGAAGAGGCCCGCGGCGTGATTAACAACATTACACGAGCCCAGCAGGAAGAAGCCGTCAAGGCAGCCGCCGTCGCCAAAGTGCAGAAAATGTCATGATGTTCCCCGCGTTCCCCATAGCCACCGCGAGCCCCTCCGCTGCCGCCACCGCCGTCGGTGAAAGTGCGGCAACAGCCACGCAAGAGTTCATCTTCGGGGCACCGGAATGGTTGTGGCTGCTCCTGCTGTTACCCCCGCTGCTCCTTCTGCGCCGTCGCAGCGGCACAGCGGCAAGCCTGCTGCACCCCACGCTGCACTTTGTAAGCGAACAACTGCGCCGCCCCGCCACATTGGCCGGACGTTTGGGGCCCATCTGCCTGAGCTTAGCTGCCGCAACCCTGATTATCGCACTGGCACGCCCCCAATGGCGCAACACCTACGAAGAGCAAAAAGTCAGCGGCATCGACATCATGCTTGCCTGTGACCTCTCCGGCTCCATGGCCGAGGCAGACATGGTATTCAACGTCCGTGACAACCGCAATCGCCTGCGCCGGACAGCCGTCGACCGCCTGACAGCCGCACGCCACGTTCTCAAAGAATTCATCAGCGGCCGCCCCAATGACCGCATCGGTCTGGTTGCCTTCGCCGGCAAGGCCAAGCTCTGCAGCCCCCTCACCCTCGACCACGGCATCGTCCGCTATGTGATTGACCAGTTCTACCTGGCGCACCCCGGCGGTTTCGGTGAGCCGGCTCGCCCCGGCTACATCGAGCAGGACGGCACCGCCATCGGCTCCGCCATCGCCTCGGCTGCCACCCGCCTCAACGAACGTCAGGAAACCAAGTCCAAGGTCATCATCCTCGTAACGGACGGCGTGAACAACAGCGGCTCCATCTCCCCCATCGAGGCCGCACGCCAAGCCGCTGAGCTCGGTATTAAAATTTTCACCATCGCCATCGGGCGTGATGAACGACTGTCGCGCTACACGGCTAATATCGACACCTTTGACGAGGCCACCCTTCAGGAAATCGCCCAACTGACCGGCGGGCGCTTTTACCGCGCCAGCTCAGGAGCCGGCCTGTTAAAAGCCTTCGCCAGCATCGACCGGCTCGAAAAAACCGATGTTAAGCGCCGCACCCTGCAAAGCTACGACGAGCTCTTCCCCTGGCCACTGGGAGCAAGTGTGCTACTGCTCACCTTAGGCTGCCTACTCAATTTCACCCGTCCCCGCCCGGCACCATAATCCCCCCCCACCAACGGAGCGACAATCGCCATGAGTTTTCTCTATCCCTACGTTCTGACTGCACTCATACTCCCACTTTTATTGGGAGTCGTAGCCCTCGTGGCACATCATCGCACCCGAGCAAGCTGGCAACAACTCGTTGCTCCGTCTCATCGCGCCGACCTCGTGCGACAACGCCCCCTCCGTCGCACAGTCCTGCCCGTCGCGCTGGGACTGCTGGCCCTCACCTTCACCATTCTGGCAGCCGCCCGCCCCATCAACGGCTACTCGGAGCTCGGTGCCGTCAGCAGCGGCCGCAACCTCATCATTGCGCTGGATGTCTCGCGCTCCATGGAGACAACAGATGTCAGTCCCTCCCGATTGGAAGAAGCCCGAACCGCCGCCTACGAACTCATCAACGCCCTGCCGACCGACAAAATCGGCCTCATCGTCTTTTCCGGCGAGGCTGACCTCGTTGTCCCCCTCACCTACGACCACAACGCCCTCAAAGAAACCCTCTACAACGTCTCCCGCAACTGGATAGGAACCGGAGGCACCAACTTCGGCCTCGTCCTCAAGCGAGCCATGCAAGACTTTGAGCGCTCCGCCCCCGAAGGGACGAATGCCCTGGTCATCCTCAGCGATGGTGAAGACACCATGGACACCTCCGCCGAAATCGCCCGCGAGGCTCGCAGCAAGAACCTGCTCGTCATCACAGTCGGCATCGGTACCGCCGCCGGAGGTGCCATCCCCGACGCAAAAGGACAAAACGGGCTCTGGCAAGATGCCGACGGCAAGCACGTCATCAGCAAACTCAACATCGCCCGACTCCGCGAATTTGCGCAAGCCACAGGCGGTGACTTCTTTACCATGAACTCCGGCACCGATCTCGCCGCCTTTGCCCGCGAGGCCGCCGCCAAGCTCGATCGCCACGAAGAAAACTTCTCTGCCGGCAAAGCCCCCAACGACCTCTTCGAATGGTTCGTCATCCCGGCCCTTCTCCTGCTCATTGCCGCCATTCTTCTGCACACGGAATGGCGGCGACCGACCCGATTCATCCCCCTACTGACCATCGCTCTACTCAGTTACGGCAGCGAACTCGCTGCAGCACCCGCACCTGAACATACCCTTGCCTACGCCCTCGGCCAAACTCTGCAACAGGAAGGTCAGTACGACAAGGCACGCGAAGCCTTCTCAACCGCCCTGCTCGATGAAGAGCCCGCCCTTCAGGCTGCGGCTCATCATGCGCTGGGCAATCTGGCAACAAATGTCACCTTCGACCGCCTGCGAACTCTTTACAATGCTCCGACCGAGGCACCTTCCGCAACAGACGAAGAAGAAGCAGCTTCCCCCGGCAGCACAGCACCTACCCCCGGCCAACCCACTCCCGAAGCCCTGCAACAGATTGTTGATGAGCTTCGCAAGAACCTTATTCCCTATCAGGATGCCCTCAAAGCCAAACCTGACTTCCAACCGGCTCAAAAAAACATCGATAAAATCAACGAATTTATTAAAAAGCTGGAAGAAGAAATCGAGCGCCTGAAACAACAACAACAGCAGCAGGACCAG
>JAUNRC010000073.1 GCA_030535875.1 Akkermansia sp.
CCGCCAAGAAGGCCTGACGGATGTCTTGATTTTCTCCTCATCAGAGAACTTCTTATAGAATCAGGTTCAGCCCCGGAATTGCTCGCAGTTCCGGGGCTGAGTATGTCTATCCCCCTTTTCGTGTCGGATTAAGGGAGTATGAAAAAGTTGTTGAAAAGTGTTGACAAACAGGTTGAAACAGGCTACAAATCCCCTCGTTGGTGAGAAAAACTCATCAATTTCGTCATGATGAAAAAATTAATCGTCAAAGCACTTCTGCCGGTAAGCCTGCTCATGTCGGCCTTTACCGCCTGCACTCAGGTATCGCCCGAGTTGCGTGCTCAGATTGAGCAAGCCGTGCTGGAGCTGGAGGCTACGCCTGCGCCCGCTCCATTGCCCTACGCTGAAAATTCATACGAACATTTCATCTGCAATCATGGTTATCCTGCAACCATGGAGATATACCGCGATGAGCAATTGCTGAAGAAAGCCAATCGCAAGAGCTCCGTGCAGATATGCCTGCCCCAGCAGCGCGGCCGCCTGTACGTCGACGGCAAAGTTGCCGCCGACTGGCCTGTCTCGACCGGCGTGAGCGGGCGCGAAACCCCGACCGGCTCCTATAAAGTCATAGAGAAGAAGAAGGACTACGCCTCCAATCTTTATGGTAACATTAAGGATGCGAAAGGCAAGCTCGTTAAGCGCAATGCCGACATCACCAAGGACCCGGTTCCCGAGGGCGGCGTGTTCGAAGGCTCTCCCATGCCGAATTGGATGCGCCTGACCTGGGACGGTCTGGGCATACACACCGGTAAGGTGAAAGCCGGCAAGCGCCTCTCGCACGGTTGCATTCGTACCCCCGGTCCCGTGGCCCGTGAGCTTTTTGAAATCGCCGGCATGGGTACACGTGTGACCATTGCCGATGAGCTCGAGGAAAATTACCCCCTTGATATCCTGACCTTCGGTGAGCAGTACCAGATTTTGCTCAAGAATCATGAGGATGCGCGCACAAACCTTGATAATCTGCGCAAAAAGGCCGAAGAAGAGCTCGCCGCACGCCGAAATGGCACTTATAAGGAGGAAAATTCGTGAAGAACGACGATTTTTGCTTCTTTTTCAACTAATTAGTTTGACATAAAGTCTTGTGAGTGGTACATTCTCCCAACGGAATTGTACCACTTTTTCTTTTGATTATCTGCATGAAAGGTGTAAAAATCAGCCTCGGTCTGGCAGCAGTCGCAGTTTTGCCGTCCTGTCAGAACTTTTTTTCTCCCGCATATTTGCCCGAGGATGAGGTGCAGATGAGAGCACTGGAAGCGCAGATTGAGGCTATCCCGGATGTGGAGTCCCGCTCATCGTTCCCCGAAGGTACTTACGAGTATTTTGTCAGCCACCTTTATTATCTGGAGACAATGGTGGTCTACCGCAATGAGGAACTTCTTGCCAAGGCCACTCCCGCCAGTCCGGTTTACATTTGTCTTTCACAGCAGCGCGGCCGATTGTATGTCAATGGTCAGGTCGCTCTGGATTGGCCCGTCTCAACCGGAACGGAAGATCGCCCCACTTCGCAGGGCCGCTTTTCCATCCTGGAGAAAAAAGAAGAGCATTTTTCCGGGCGCTTCGGCGTGATTTATGATGCCGATAACAATGTCGTTGAGCCCGAGGCCGATTCCCGATTGCACAAAGTCCCTGCCGGCGGTCGCTGGGAAGGTGCGGAAATGCCCAATTGGATGCGCCTGACCCATTCCGGCATCGGCATGCACACCGGCATGGTTGTACCCGGCGAGCGCCTCTCGCATGGCTGTATCCGCATGCCACATGAAATTTCAACCCTCCTTTTCTCCATCCTTGAACTGCGGAGCAAGGTCTATGTGAGCGATGAAGTAGAAGACTGCTTCCCCTGTAAGGAAGCCTTGCGACAGGGCGATGAACTTCGTGTGGGTCGAGTTGCCAAGCGCGCTCTTGCCCGTAAGCTGCTCAATCTTACTATCGATGCCGAAGAACGTGCTCAGCAAGCCGCCAAACTTGCGGAAGAGCAGGAACTCGTCCGCGAGGCTGCCGAAAAGGCCGCAGAAGAAGCCCGCGAACGCGCTGAGGAAGAAGCCGAAGCCCGCGAAAAAGAAGCCCGCGCTGCTGCTCGTGCTGCCGCTCGCGCCGAGAAAGCTCGCCGTAAGGCCGCCGAAAGAGCCGCTGAGGAAGCCCGCGAACGTGCCGAGGCAGAAGTTGAGGCTCGCCGCAAGGCTGAGGAGGAAGCCCGCGAACGCGCTGAGGAAGAAGCCGAAGCACGCGAAAAAGCCGCCCGCGCTGCTGCTCGTGCTGCCGCTCGCGCCGAGAAAGCCCGCCGCAAGGCCGCCGAAAGAGCCGCTGAGGAAGCCCGTGAACGTGCCGAGGCCGAAGCTGAGGCTCGCCGCGAGGCCGAAGAAGAAGCCCGCGAACGCGCCGAGGAAGAAGCAGAAGCCCGCGAAAAAGCCGCCCGCGCCGCTGCACGT
This sequence comes from Akkermansia sp., assembly GCA_030535875.1. Classification (GTDB taxonomy): domain Bacteria; phylum Verrucomicrobiota; class Verrucomicrobiia; order Verrucomicrobiales; family Akkermansiaceae; genus Akkermansia. Next base: position 2,466 of record JAUNRC010000073.1, read on the forward strand.
GCTGCCGCCCGCGCCGAGAAAGCTCGCCGCAAGGCCGCCGAGAGAGCTGCAGAGGAAGCCCGTGAACGTGCCGAGGCCGAAGCTGAGGCTCGTCGTAAGGCCGAAGAAGAAGCCCGCGAACGTGCTGCGGAAGAGGCCGAAGCTCGCGAAAAAGCCGCCCGCGCTGCTGCGCGCGCCGCTGCCCGCGCCGAGAAAGCCCGCCGCAAGGCCGCCGAAAGAGCCGCTGAGGAAGCCCGCGAACGTGCTGAGGAAGAAGCCGAAGCTCGCGAAAAAGCCGCCCGTGCTGCTGCTCGCGCCGCTGCCCGCGCCGAGAAAGCCCGCCGCAAACAAGCCGCCCGCGAAGCCCGCGCCGCTGCCCGCGCCGCAAAGGTTGCACGCCGCGCTAAGGAAGGCGGCTGGTGGGGGCGCACACTCAATGCCCTGGGGCTCTGAAACAATAGCGCGGGAATATGAGCGCCGGAGTAATGAACGGCTGTCCCCATTGATCTTCCCCGAAAAATTGCACTTCCATGTGCGTGGGTTGGCGGGAGAATGTTTGCTGCCCGCTGTATGAGAACACCGCTCCCGGGCAGAGAATGGGAGCTTGATTGAAAACCTGAGCCGCTTCGATTATGCGGCAATCACCCGTCACGTCCTGCAAGCGCCATTTGCGTCCCTTCAGGCGCACGCTCCCATTGCCGGCATTGTTCAGGCGCAGCCGAAAGAATACATGGTAGAGCGGTGTGGGGCGGCGCGTTATCTGCAGCCCCGCCAGGCTCACACCCATGTCCAGAATGTCCAGAACGGGCAGGGTGGTCACATCAGTGCTCATAGCCCTTGCCCACAGCCAGAGTCGAGAGCTCACCGACCTTGTTGAGCAGAGCCTGCACCTTCTCGACCGTCGGAACCTCATTTTCCGGCAAGGTCATGAGTTCCGTCAGCTCCGTGAGCAGTCGGCTCATTTGTTGAATCTCCATGCGCTTGGTCGTGCGCGGACTCAGCCCCTGCAATATCTCACAAAAATACTCCGGAGCATCCGGGTAGAATATCACCTTGGCCTTCTCGGCATCGAACTGAGCAGCCAGAGCGGCGGACGAGGCATCGAGCGCACGAATCCACCCGCCCAGAGCAATAAGGTGCGACAAATCCGGGTCACGCAGCGAGGTGAGCTCCGCATTCACATCACTCTGCGTCAGTGCCAGTATGCGCTTGAATTCAGGAAGTTGACCTTTCTCGGCGTGCTCCAGCAAGCTGGCCGAGTGAGTATTCATCTTATCACCCACACCCAGAGCATTGCCATAGCGGGTCAGTTCCAGAGCAATGGGCTTAATGTCGTTCATGTGACCGCTGCGTACGGCAATAAAACCGTCCGCCAGCAGGTAGCCCATCTCCAGAGCCAGAGTGCCGGCAACGGTCGAGAGCTTCTCGGGGCGGTCGCGCAGTACATACTCCTCGGGAATGGCGGGCAGCTTGTCAAGCTGGTCAAAAATCTTGGTAATCGACGGTGCCGTATAAACATTGATTCCCAGCTCCTGATTGGAGTGGTTCTCGTCGAGCATGGAGTCGTCGCGGAACATGGCCGGTACTTCGCCCGGACGACGCTCCGGAATGTCATCTCCCTCGTACTCAGGAGTTCCGTCCTGCACCATGTCGGGCACGTCGGCCGAAATCTCTTCAACGTCTTGGGCTGCGGCAACGGGGATGCAGAGCAGAACTGCCGGTGCAATCAGATGGTAAACTCGTGTTTTCATGATTTTCGGAAAAAACCCCTACGGGGAAGATGTTTTAGGCTTGACTCCTGCTCAAATATACATTACTATCTCCGCGCGTCAAGTTTATCTTTTCCGCTGACGTAAAAAAACGTCTGCGGTAAGCTCTTTGAGCGACTGCTTAACCTTCTCATAATCAAATATTCTGCTATGCTAACACCGGAAATGACAGAGTCGGCTCAGTACTGGTTTAATTTTGTTTGGCTGATTGCCTATTTCCTTGTTCTCATCGGTATGTCAGGGTACGGTCTGCACCGTTTCATGATGGTTCTGCTCTACCTCATCCACCGCAAGGATGTTCCTCAGCCCAAGGGGCAGTGGGAGGAGTGGCCGCTTGTCACCGTACAGTTGCCCATGTTCAACGAGAAGTTCGTTGTGGAGGGTCTGCTGCGCAAAGTTACCGCCATCGATTATCCTAAGGATAAGTTGGAAATCCAGATTCTTGATGACTCCACCGACGACACTTGGGAACTCTGCAAGCAGCAGGTCGAGTTTTACAAGGAGCAGGGATTTGATATTAAGTGCCTGCACCGCGTGGACCGCACCGGCTTCAAGGCCGGCGCTCTCGAGGCCGCCGATGCCGTGGCTAAGGGTGAGTTCCTGCTGATTCTCGATGCCGACTTCCGTCCCGAGCCTGATATCCTGAAGGCCACCATGCCCTATTTCACCGACCCCGGGGTTGCTCTTGTGCAGACACGCTGGGGCCACATCAACCGTAACAAGAACCTGCTTACCCGTTTGCAGAGTATCTTCCTTGACGGTCACTTCGCTCTCGAACAGACAGTCCGTAACCGTTCCGGCCGCTTCTTCACCTTCAACGGTACGGCCGGCGTGTGGCGTAAGTGCGCTATTACCGATGCCGGCGGCTGGGAGCACGACACCATCACCGAGGACATGGACCTCTCCTACCGCGCCCAGATGAAGGGCTGGCGCTTCGTCTACCTCAACGATTATGTCACCCCCGCCGAGCTGCCCGAAGATATGGACGGCTTCAAGGCCCAGCAGCACCGCTGGACGAAGGGGTGCATTCAGGTCTGCCAGAAGATGCTCTGGGACATCTGGCGCTCCAAGGCCCCGCTGAAGGCTAAGATGGAGGCCACCACGCACCTTACCTGTAATTACTCCTACCTTGCCCTCATTCTGCTCTGCCTGTTGGTCATGCCCATCTGCGCCAATCTGATTGCCCCCACGGGTGCCTGGCATTGGGAGTCGCCGCGCATGATGCTGCTCACCATGACTCTGTTCTTCTTCGCCACGGTGACTGTTTGCGTGTTTTACGTCACGGCGGAGGCCATTGTACGTCCGCGCCGCTGGTGGATGGTATTCTTCCTGCTCATTCCGTTGCTTGCGCTGGGTGTGGGCATGGCGGTGAACAATGCCAAGGCCGTGCTGGAAGCCGTGTTCGGCAAGCCCAGCGAGTTCGTCCGCACGCCTAAGTTCGGTGAGTCTAAGGAAGGCGAACTTTCCATCGAGAAACGCTCCAAGGATTACAAGGCACTCAAGTCCGTGCTTGTGCCCTCCATTGAACTGCTCTTCGGCATTTTCTTCGGCATCATCGAGCTCATCCAGATTTACGGAGTGTTCACCTACTCTCCGCGCATGCTGCTCAACGTGGTGCTCATGAGCCCCTTCCTGGGCTTCTTCTACACGAGCTACCTCTCCTTTGCCCGCCTGTGGGACGGAGTGCGCCAGCGCCGTGCAGCCGCTCGCAAGGCAGCCTGATTTTCAGCATCCTCTCATCAATCGTAACATAACCTGATCGTCAATGATTAAACCGACCAGACTACTCCTTCCGCTCCTGATAGCGGTGGCGTCGTTACAAGTGGCCTGCAAGCACAGGTCCGGCGTTCGTGAGTATACCTCCGGTCCCGACACTCCGCCCCGTGCGGTGATTAAGGACGGTGTGGCCATTACTCTGCGCGACCAGAAACTCACCGTCATCCGTGACGGCAAGAAAGTGAAAGACTATGATATCAGCTCCTCTAAGTTCGGCATCGGTGCTGCCAACGGCAGCCATTGCACGCCGACGGGAGTGCATGCCGTCACCAAGAAAGTCGGTGAAGGTCAGCCGGTAGGCATGGTCTTTAAGGGATGCCGCCCCACCGGTGAGGTGGTGGGGGTCGACTCTCCCGGGCGAGATCCCATCGTGACCCGCGTCATTCAGATTGCCGGGTTGGAAAACTTCAACCGCAACTCCCACAGCCGCCGTATCTATATTCACGGCACACCCGAGGAACGTTATATCGGCCGTCCTGCTTCCTACGGTTGTATCCGTATGCGTAGTGCAGATGTGATGGACCTCTACCCGCGGGTGCACCGCGGCATGCCGGTCGTCATCGAGCGCTGCTCGCAGGACATGTACCTCAAGACGGAGAACAATTCCGCCACTCCGCGTATTAAGATACCCGATAAGCTCGTAGCAGCTCTTCCTCAGGAAAGCTCGCTGCGCAGCCGCAAGGTGACGAATCGCCGCCATACCCTGCGTTCCTCCCGTCGTTCTTCCCGTTCGGCCGTGGCGCATAAAGATAGCAGCGGCAAGGCTTCTAAGCGTACCGTGAGTAAGAAGCTCAAGCAGCGCTCCTCCGGCCGCAAGCTCGCTCGTCGCTCCGTGCGTAAGAGCTGAAACGATGTCGCAAATAAGCACCGCCCCCTGTCGCCTTGACGACAGGGGGCGGTGCTTATTTGCAATTTA
>JAUNRC010000074.1 GCA_030535875.1 Akkermansia sp.
GTCTCTTCTTAAGCGATCCCATAATTGTTTATGATTTCGTTTGTTGTTTCTCTTTCGGGAGAGGGGTGAACGGTGCCTGCTGTCGTTGTGCGGCTGCTGTACCGTTGCTATGATTTTTCGTGCTGATGTCAGGATGGTCCTTTCATCTGCCGTCGGTGATGTTCGCTCTCGCTGAACATAACTGACTTAACGGGGTGATATGGAACTATTTTTTGATGAAAAAGTCAAGCCGAAAGAGATTTGTGAACACACTTTTTATCAAAATGCGCCACTTACTCGCTCGCAGAACCATTTTCGGAGCGCGGGTAGAACTCCCGCTTCGGTGGGGAGGTAGCTGTTCGGTTGCTGCTGTAACCAATCGATAACTTCCGGGTGAGCTGTTGAAGGTGCTGCGCAGAAGGCTTGCGGGAACAGGCGGAAGGCATCGAGGTCGTTGTGACCGTCACCCATGATGAAAAGTTGTTGCTCGTCTACTTTCCATTCTTCCATGATATAACGGAGGGCTGTTCCCTTGGAGAATGCTACATCGGAGAATCGCAGGTAACGCCCGGCTCGTTGGATGGTGCAGGTGGGGGTGATGAGCGGGGTGAGGTAGGGGATGATGATATCCATCGTTTTGCTGTCGATGGCTTCGATAGAGAGGGGGTCTTCGGCGGCATGTTCCCATTGCAGGTCGGGGCGTGCGCAGCGCAGTTGTTGCAGGGTGGCGTGAAGGGTGGGGGCAAAGTCGCGGCGCAGCGTAAGATTGCGTTCCAGACAGATGGTGTTGTGCTCTTTCGCCGGGAGCAGTCGGCCGTCGTTCCCTGCCATGTAAACATAGCGTTCGCAGGTGCAGATGAAGTCCGGCAGTACGGGGCTGCACGGGATAATCTCCTGTAACAAGTAGTCAAGCGTGCGCCCTGTATTGATGCCCCAGCGCACTCCATAGCACCGCCAATCAGCCATCTGTCTGAAGAAGTCGGGGGAGATGGCCGGACCTTCTTCATTGCGCAGGGTGCCGTCGAAGTCGAGGGAAATGAGCCAACGGCATGGTTCCTGCGCCGGGGCAGCATGACCGGGGGGTATGCTGCCTTCTGCGATGTATCCCGCCATTATCTGCGCTTTCGGGCGTTGTTGTTCCTGCGGTTGTTGGTGGTATTTTTTGCAGCGGGTTGCTCGGGTGCCACACCGTTGTTCTTCGAGGCAGCGGGGTAGGTCTTGGGAATGTGTACACCTGCTGAGAGTTGAGCGCTGAGCTTGCTGTTGAGGTCTACTTTGTAATTGTGGTCTTCACAGCCGGGCGGCAGAGGCTCTGTGGGTTTGCGCATGTGGATTTCCACGCGGCGGTTGATGGCCTGAGCGTTGCGGTCGCCGGTTGTGGGGACAATTGGTGTGTTGTCCGCGCAGGGGCGAATGTAAATGTTGTTCGTGGGAACTTTGTTGTTACGGAGCCATTCACGTACGGCTGCTGCGCGCTGGAGGGAGAGCAGGGCGTTGTAGGCAGAGCCGCCTATGCTGTCGGTATGACCTTCGATGATGAATTTGGTGGAGGGGTTTTTCTGTACGAGAGCTGCCAGTTGCAGCATGGTGATGCGTGCGGAGTTTTTCAGCTTGCACTCGTTAAAGCCGAAGAGAACGTCCGTTCCCAATCGGGCTACACCGGAGGACCTGCCCAGATTCTTTTCGCCGATGAGGTCGGCAAGGGAGCGGTTGTCATCGGGAAGGGCGCCGTTCTGGCCTTTGCGGGCATCTTCTATCAGCTCTGTTTCTTTGATTTTGTCGGATTCATCCACTGCGCTGAGCTGGGCTGTGGCATTGCTGACAACGGCGTTGTGGTTGATGGGGGTGGGTTCGGGCATGGTCAGAGCCTCGGTCGGTACGCTGGGAACTTCCAGAGCGGCGGTGTCGAGCGCGGTGGGTTTCATTTCTTCCACGGCCGAGGGAACTTCTTGTGTAGGTACGGGTTCGGGGACGGTCAGGTCGGTATCGCCCGGGGCCATGATGAGTTCTTCGAGTTCGGCATCCAGAATGTCAATTTCGGTGGGGTCTTGTTCGAGTTGCTCCTGTTCGATGGGTTCTTCCGTTTCTTCAATGGGTTCGGCCTCGACGGTTTTTTTCTCGGGGATTTCTTTAACGACTACGCGCACATATTCCTGTTTCACTTCATCGGGATAGTCGTTGATGACTTTTATCTCAAAGGCGAAGATTGTCGGAGCATAGTAGTACAGCAGGCAGTAGACCATGATGGATGCTAAGCCTGCGCCCAGCGCAATGGGGAACATGTCGCGCTGGCTGGTGAGCTCGTAACCATTGCGCTTGCGGTTGGCATGGCGCTTGTAATGGCGGCGTGGTGCGGTGTCCAATGATGATGAGTTAAACATTTTTCGTCGTTTTGTCAGAGATGACAATCAGAGGTTAAAAGTGGTCGTGCAGGGGTATGCACATGCGGGGTGTCCAAAGCGGTTACGAAAGTGTCGTTCAGCCAGTGTACCATGCCGATGGCGGCGTTGTCTTCATCTTTGAGCAATCCGGCTTCGATGGTGTTGGTTTGAATGTTACGGCCGATTTTTCGACGTGATGTGGTAATGGTTCGGGTCGTGGCATCGGGGGCATCGGCAGCGCTGTGCAAGGTCCAGAGCTCACGTTTGTCGCTGGGGAGCTGTCGGTAGATGTTGACGGCATCCTCGAGGGTGCTGACGGGGTTGGTTTGGGTGAGGTTGACAACGAGTACGGGGACGTTGCGGTCAATCTTTGAGGCGCTTTCTACCGGGGCTACGTCGAAGCACTCAAACCCCACGCTGCTGTTGATTCGGAGGTCCATCAGCCAGAGTGTGAGCAGGCTGAGCGGGGTTTGCGGCATGGTGCGGGTGATGGATTCGCGGAGGGAGGCGTAGGCATCTATCGAAATGATTCCCTGAATGCGGGGTTCGTTCGCGGCGGCTTGCAGCATGAGGCCGGCTCCGTAGCCTTGCCCGACCCCGACGATGACCGGTGAACTTTTGCCGCTGCGGCGGGTAAGTTCATCGATGAGTAGCGGGACATCGGCACATTCTCTCAGGCCATGGGTGCAGTACTTGCGTCTGTTATCGCTGCCGCGGGGCTCCCAGAGCACGCAGGTGATGCCCGCTGCCGTCAGCGATTCCGCCAAAGGCAGGGCGGAGCGGATGCCGTGATCCCAGTCTACGCAGATGAGGGCATAGTCGATAACTTCCAGTCTGTCGGCCTTATTGGATGTTAAATCGCCGATGACGGAGAGTTGGCGGGAAGATTCTTCGCCGTCTTTGTTGGCAATGACTGCGAGTACTTCACCTTGGTCCCACCCGGTGAATGTGAATTGCTCGAGCTTGAGCCCCAGCACTTTGGCCGGCACGGTTGAGTAGCCGGCGTAGGATTTGTTCGTGGGGTTCAGTACCGGTTCCGTCAGTTCTGATACGTAGTTCCACAGGTGCACTCCTACTGTGACCAGTGCAATCAGCACGGCCAATACCAGCAGGCGCATGGGACGGAATATTTTCATTTTTCGGGAACTGCCTCATTATAGCAAGAGGGCACTCCCTGTGCAATGGGAAATCCTGTCAATTTTTGCTTTAGCCGATACAGAGTGAAATGAGCCATCTGATGAGGTCAATGAGGCTGCTGCCGCAGGCAAGGAAGTCTTGCCAGTAACCGCTCCAGGTGATGAAGTTGAAGAAGCGCAGGATGGCTGTGAGAATGAGAATGTTCATGATGATGACGAACAGCAGGGAGAAGGTAACTCCGTTCTCCAACAAATCAGGCTGTTCGCGGGGGATGACCCAGATGGTCCAGTAGATATGGAAGCTCCACCAGAACCCGGCTCCGCCGAAGAACCAGGGGTGGACGCTCTCCTCCGGGAAAAAAAGGTAGAAAACAGAGGCTGCCAGCACCCAGACGAGTAACCATAACGGGACAAAATACGGGGCGAGGGCGATGATGACGTTGTCTTTGTCCGTTTCGATATAGCCGCCGTCAAGGTCGACGTTGACGGTGCTGACTTTACCCATGAAGGCCAGCGCAGTCAGGGCGTGCGTGAGTTCATGCCCCAAGACGTAAAAGTAGACCAGAATGGGGGTGGCAAATTGAGCGATGATGAGAGCAGTAAAGGTAAAGATGCCCAGAATGGTGAAGTAGATGGGGGCACTGAGCCAGAAGGAGCTGTCCGCCGCAGCATCTGGCAGGGAATGGTAAATCTGCAGAGCCAGCGCGTAGACCATGGTGATGGAGAGCGGTAGCAGCAACAGCGCCAGCAAGAGGTGCAGAACCTTGCGCCAACCTTTGATGGGGGTGATGGCGGGTTCGTCATCGTAATCGCTGTCCGTCGATGTGGGGCAATCCGGGGTGTAGGTTACGCTCACATTGTGTCGCCACAATTCTCCGTAACTGGCGGCTTGCTCGAATTGCTCGACTCTCATTCGGGCAAGGTCCCACACGCTCATGGTCTGATAGGTGCTTTTGGCGGAGTGTTTGGGGGCGCTGATATCAACCCGCCAGTCGCCGTAGTCCGGCTGTTTGCCGGAGCGGGGCGGTGGTGTATGGTGGGTTGGATATTGTTTTTTCATGGTCAGGATTGTGTGGCCGGACGGATGTCCTGAATGGACATGGAGATGGAGGTACGGCCGCGCCATACGTTACGATCGATGGTGAAAGCGATATCCCACGGCGGGTCGGGCAGGTGTACCTGACCACCATTGAAGTACATGGCATCGCACTCGCAGGTGCCTTGGCGCAGGCTCAGGCGCAGGTGGTTGCCGGCAATGTGGCGAGGAGCATCCGTCAGCATGATGTTGCGGCTCATGAAAATGGGCTGGGGATTGGCATTGCCGAAGGGCTCGAGCAGTTCGTAGTGGTCGAGCAGGTCGAGTGTGAGTTCGCGGAAGCTGATTTCCGCATCTATATTGAGGCGGGGTTTGAGCAGGTCGTCAGAGCTGTTCTGTTGAACGTAGGCATCGAACGCCGCGCGGAATTTGTCAATCATCTCTTCGCGGATGACCAGACCGGCCGCCATATCGTGTCCGCCGCCGGAGATGAGCGTATCGCTGCATGCATGAATGGCCTGCACCAGTGATATACCGGGAACGGAGCGGCCTGAGCCTTTGCCGAGTCCGGTTTCGTCGAGCGAGATGATGAAGGTCGGTTTGTGGTAGCGGCGCATGAGCAGGGAGGCGACGATGCCGACTACACCCGGGTGCCAGGTGCGTGAGCCCAGCACAATTACGCGGTCTTTCGCCGGTGAAAAGTCGGCGGCTTCGAGCATCTCCGTTGCCTCGGCGCGGATTTTTTCCTCTTCTTGCTGGCGAGCTCTGTTGTGAGCCTCGAGGCAGTGTGCGAGTTGGAGGGCTCGGTTGCTGTCATGGGTCATGAGCAGTTCGAGGGCATCCTTCGGGGAGTCCATGCGCCCTGCGGCATTCAGTCTGGGGCCTATGCGGAAGGAAACGTGACTGGCATTCGGCGGAGTGCGCAGTCCTGTTACTTCATTGATGGCCTGTATGCCGATGTTGCCGCCGCGTGCCATCAGTCGCAGGCCGTGGCGCGTGAGCAGACGGTTCTCGGCAACGAGCGGAACGATGTCGGCAACGGTGGCAATGGCAACGACATCGAGGTGCTCGCGCAGGTCAAAATCAGCTATCCTCCGACGTTTGAGCATGGCGTGTGCCAATTTGAAGACCACACCGGCGCTGCACAGGTAGGTCAGCGGGCTGTTATCTTCAAGTTTGGCGTTGACGACGGCAACGGCGGGCGGTCGTCCTTGGGTGCCGGCCTCGTGATGGTCGAGTATGATGACATCTATCCCCAGTGAGTTGAGGTAGTTCACCTCGTTGACTGATGATGTGCCGCAGTCTACGGTTATGATGAGAGAAGGGCGACAGCCGCACAGTTCAATCGCATGGCGTATGCCTTCATCGCTCAGTCCGTAGCCTTCCTGGGTGCGAACCGGTATGAAGCATGTCGGCTCTAGCCCGTATGCCGTTAACATGGTATGCAGCAGCGTGACGGAGCTCACCCCGTCAACATCGTAGTCGCCATAGATGCATATCTTCTCGCCGTGATCTACTGCGCGGAAGATGCGCTCAACGGCGGCATCCATCTCCCGCATATCAAAAGGGTCACCTAAATCGGCTAATCGTGGCCGGAGGAATCGTTCCGCCATCTCACGTCCGCAGATGCCCCTTTGCGATAGAATCCTCCTTACCAGCAACGGTAGCTGCTGATTGAGTTCTTCACCGTAGTCTACACCTCCGTCCGTCGGGCGTAATTCCCAACTGAACTTCGTACTCATGGCATAACTCTACCATGTCGTGCAGTCGTAGTCAAGTTGGAATTGTGAGCTCCTGTGTGCATCGTTCTCATGGGGGTAATTTACTCCTTGAGCAGTAATAGGAAGAGGGGCATTACCAATTCGGTAATGCCCCTCGGGTTAAATGTTGTGTTGTCGGATTCGGTTTCTTACGCCTTGAGTGTAGCACCCTCCTTAGCGTCGATTGCCTTCTTGGCCAGTTCAAATACTGCCTTGAAAGCCTCGGGGTTGGCGATTGCCAGCTCGGCGAGGGACTTGCGGTCCAAATCAACGTTAGCGGCCTTCAGACCCTCCATGAAGCGGGAGTAGGTCAGACCGAGGGGACGCACGGCGGCGGAGATACGAGCGGTCCACAGACGGCGGAATTGACCCTTCCTCTTCTTGC
>JAUNRC010000075.1 GCA_030535875.1 Akkermansia sp.
AGCGATGAGAAGAGCACCACCGTTCCGGAGCTGCCGTGAAGACCGCCCTGCGGGCGATGAGAGTAGTGAGCTAGCCGATGATGTTACCGAGCACATCACCCTGCCGGGCAAAGGTTTCCACACAGCGCTCGGTATTCCTGATCAAATCATCGGCCAGTTGCACTTTTCCGGGTTCAAAGAAAGTCATGATGGTGGACCCGCCGAAGGCGAAGTATCCCTGCTCATCACCTTTCTGCACCGCTTTACCCGGCTCGTAGGTTTGGAAGATAGCTCCCACGCCCGTGGCACCGACGGCCAGTTGCAGGACATCACCGATATGCGGCGTGTGCAGTGTGGTCAGTTCGCGCTTGTTGGTCCACAGCCAGGCCAATTTGCGGCGCAGACAGTAGGGGCTTACACTGGCCAGCGGACCGGGAATGCGGATGGCGGCCTCGGGAGTGCCTTCTGCAACGAAATGGAAGCGGTGGTAGTCGACCGGACACAGGCGACTGAGCACCACAGCTCCTCCGGCGTATTTCTCGGCCAGTTCGGCACTACCCAGCAGCGCGGGCAAATCAAATTTCTGTCCTTTGACGAAGGCTCCCGTCATTTCGGCTGCGTTTTGCCAGCCGCTGTGGCGACCGTCTGCCGGCAGCGCAACGGTAGCGCCCTCGCACACCGGGCGGGCCCCCGGCTTGAGCTTGCGGAAGAAGAAGTCGTTAAAGCACTTGTACTCTTCGAGCGGGAGCTCTATTTCGTCCGTATTGATGTTGTATTCCTTCACGAAGTCCGGCAGAGTGGCTGCCGAACGCGGAGAATTTTTCATGGCTCCTAACAGGCGGGAGAAAAAAGCACGCTTGACCAGCACATGCAGGCTTACTTGTCCCAGTGTCGTGCCGTACACCCAGCGCAGGGACTTTTCGCCCAGCACCTTTTCCTGCTCCATTTGACCTGTATAGCGGTTATAAAAAGTAATTCCCTCGCTGCTCATGTGCGAATGATAGCAGTTTTCTGCGCTGCCGTCAAGTATGTAAGAAAAAACCGCAGTTGCGGGCAACTGCGGTTCTTCCTGAGTTGTAAGATGGGGTGCGGTATCAGAGCTCGACCTGGCGCATGTCGCCCGTATTTTTGAACGCGAGGTGGAAGGAGTAGGCCTTCTCCAAACTGTGTGGGGTGTGCCCGGTGGGGCTGAGAGCTACATAGCGGTGCAGCAGGGGGCGATAATCCGGGTGAGCGCAGTTCTCAATAATGATTTCCGCGCGCTTGCGCGGAGATTTACCTCGCAGGTCTGCAATGCCTTGCTCCGTGATGAGAATCTGAACATCGTGCTCGGTGTGGTCCACATGGCTGACCATGGGAACAATCGCGGAGATGGCACCTTTTTTCGCCACGGAGGGGCAACTGAAGATGGTAATGGCAGCCGCGCGTGCGAAGTCCCCGCTGCCGCCGATGCCGTTCATAATCTTGCTGCCGAGGATGTGGGTGCTGTTCACATTGCCGAAGATGTCAGCCTCGAGCGCAGTGTTCATGCAAATGAGGCCCAACTGGCGAACAATGGCGGGATTGTTGGTCATCTCGGTGGGGCGCAGCAGGAGCTTGTCGCGGTAGAAATCGAAGTTGGCGTAGACCTCCTCCATGGCCTCATCGCTTACCGAGAGTGAGCAGCCGCTCGCAAAGGTCACGCGACCGCTGCGCACCAGTTCCAGCGCACTCTCCTGAATAACCTCCGTGTACATCTTGACCGGCGGGATGATGCTTGACTTGCCCAGCGCCTTGAGCACGGCGTTGGCCACGTTGCCCACACCGCTCTGTATCGGCAGGAACTCCGGCGGTATGCGCCCGGCCATGTACTCCCGCTCCAGAAATTTAATGACGTTTTCGCCGATTTTGTCGGTCACGGCATCGTTCGGGCGGTAGTGGGGCAGACCGTCCTTCTGGTGGTTCATCACCACACCCACAATCTTCTCGGGAGCAACCTGAACATAGGGCGTGCCGATTTTTTCCTCCGGTGCCACCAAGGGGATGGGCACGCGGTTGGGCGGGTCTTCCGGTATGAAAATATCGTGAATGTCGGCCAGGCAGGGCTTGTGGTAGGTGTTCAGCTCCAGTATGATGCGGTCTGCCATCAGGCAGAAGTCCGCCGACGAGCCTTGGCTCATGGTAAAGACCAGTTTGCCGTCATCCGTCACATCGCACACCTCGACAATCGCCGTTTGTACACGGGGAATGATGCCGTAGCGCATGTTCTGGGCAAACAGGGAGATGTGCGGCTCGACATAAGGAACCTCGGCATTGTTAATCAGACTGCGCGTGTGCGGACACGACATGTAGGGCATGCGCATGCTCACGCAGTCTGCCTGCGCCAGTTCGCCGTCAACAATCGGGCTGTTGGAGGCTCCGCACATCACCTTCAATTTGAAGGGTCTGCCGGCGGCATGTTCTGCTTTTGCACGCTCTGCAATGGCCTTCGGGACAACTTTTACGGCACCCGCCTCGGTAAATCCGCTCAGGCCTATGCACTCACCGTCCTGAATCAGAGCGGCGGCCTCTTCTGCTGTTAAAATGGGGTAACGCATATTTTATGACCTCAGTCTAGCTCAATGCTAGAGTGAAGTCAAGATTTCTTTGCCCTCTTCGGCAAAAAAACATATATCAGCCGCCGGTGAGCGGTCTCGAATGAGCTCAGAGAACGTAGGAGCTGATGAGCTTGTTGAGTGCGATAATATCGCAGCTTCCCTTGAGCTCAAATCGCACCTGACCGATGTCGCCACTGAAGAAGAGGTCCAGCTCGCAATCAAAGTCGAGGGTGCCGGCCGTCTCGACAGAGTAGGCCTGAATCTTGCTGTACGGCAGGGAGGTGAAGTCTACTTTTCTGCCGGTTATTCCCTGTACGTTGATGGAAATCACGCGCTTGTTGGTGAATACGACCGAGTCGCGAATGGCCTTGAAGGCTGCAACGATGTGCTCTCCGTCAACGAGGAACGGGGCTACCTTATCCATCACGGCGGAGGGATCGATAGGGGAAAGCTTGAACAGGCTGCCGTTTTTGAAATCAATCATGGTTGCTTTATTGGATGGGGGGTGGAGATTCAGGGGGCCACCGTGCGGACGGAGGTGGACTGTAACTGTGGGAGGATGTACTTGTGCAGCTCGATTTGGGCGCGTACGGCTCCGAACTCCTGCACACAGCAATCGGCCAGCTTGCCGGCCAGAGTTTCGAGCAGGACGGTCGGTTCGGCGGCGGCCAGCTCAGCCAAACGGCGCGAGAGGGTATCGTAATTGATGGTGCGCTCAATATCCTCCCCCATCGCGGCAAAGGAGCAGGGGGGCACCAGCTCGATGTCGGCTGTGAGGCGTTGGGCAGCAGCTCGTTCCTCCTCCGGCACGCCGATGTGGCAGTAGAGCTCCAGCCCGTTCAGGCAGATGTTCTCCGACGTGTGGGGCGGACACTTGCTGAGCAGGTTTTGCAGGGCTCCGAGGTGCGGTACGATGATGTCGGGGGCGGCTACGGCCAGTTGTGCGGGATTGTTGTAGCCGGTCAGGGTGCCGATGCCGGTTATACCGGCACAGTGCGCGGCATTGATGTCGTGCTGCATGTCACCGATGAAAGCCGTCTCGTGCGGGTTGAGGCGGTGCTGCTGCATGAGCGTGGCGATGTAATGCTCCTTGTTATGAATGCCGGAGTGAATGTGCTCGAAATAGTCGTACATGCCCAGTTCGCGAGCCTGCTCCTCGAAGGCGGCGGGGTCCATGCTGGTGAGAATGAAGCAGCGAATCCCCCTCGAGCGGCACCAACGCACGAACTCCTTGGCATGCGGAATGATGGTCACGCCTACCGTCGAGGCGGCAAAGGCCTTGCGGTAGTAATTTTCGAGGTCCTCCAGCCGCGCCTCGGGGATTTTGACCGCATAATAATCCGGGTACGGAAGTTGGAACTCCGCGCGGAAAGAGTCGCGGTCGAGCGGGGCGCGGTTATATTGCTCCAGTACATAATTCGTGGCCTCGATGGTGAGCGCCATATCATCGCACAGAGTGCCGGACCAGTCAAAGATGAGGTTGCGGAACATGGTGATAGCTGAGAAATGGGGTGGGTGCCGTCAGGAGCGCTTGCCGCGCGACTTCTTCTTGGTGGTGCCGTCGGCGCGGGACTTGCGGCGGTTGTAAATCTGGTACTTGCGCACGGCGTGTTTGAGTGACGGGTTGACAAAGGGATTGTCCTTACCGAAACGCGCCCAAGGCCCACCCGGTACCAGCGAGAAGTCCACAAAGCGCCAGTGTACATTGGCCGTACCGCCCTTTATCCCCAGATAATCGCGCACCGCCGGTGAAATATCGATGCCGGCTCCCTTGTTGGCCGTGTTTTTGGGGCGGGCATTGCCGAACACATATTGCCAGTCATCCGTCACGAACGGTCCGCAGTCCTCCCATTGAGCAAAGCAGTAGCGCCCGTTATAGTAAATCTGTACCCATGTGCCGCGGCAGACCGACTCATACTTGCCGTCCTTATCGCGGCGGTACCAGGGAATGACCTTTTCAGCCTCGGGCTTGGGGCCGCCGCGCTGGATGTCATTGTAGGGCAGCGCCACATAGAAGGGATTGAGCTGCGGGGTGAATGCCAGCGGCGTGTAGGTGCGCGGGCAGCGGTGAGCCGGGTTCGGGTCATCATACCCGCCGTAATTGTCGTCCCATGCGCTGTCCCAACTGCTGGCGGTGTTCGGCGTGGGGTTGTTCTTGGTCGGTCGCTCACCGATGTAGAAGTAGGTGGCGGTGATGTCGAAGTGCCAGGGGTAGGCTCCGGGGCGCTTAACATTGGGCAGCGTCTTCGGGTCCGGGAAGTTCTTGCGGTGGCTCTGGTCTATGCTCGGCTTGAGCGGCCCCGCCTTTATTGAGGCTTGCAGAGCCTTTTGGCGGCTCAGGCGGCGGAGCGTGTCGGAACTCTCGCGCTTGATGAGCTTGCTCTTGGCGCTTTTGCTGCGGGATGACGAGCTGCCGCCTGCCGCTGCCGCAGGGGGAGCAAAAGCGCAGAGAATGGCACTCAGGCCGGTCAGGATGGCGATGAACTTCATTCGATCGGTCTTTCTTGGTAGAGGAGGGGACGGAATTTACCAGTTGTGCAGTACACTCGGGCGGGCTGTCGGTAACTTGTCGGGAGCGTCGAGCGTGAAGTGCAGCCCGCGGCTCTCCTGACGACGGATGGCACAGTCAACAATCAGCGAGGCCGTCAGTGCAAGATTGCGCAGGTCTATAATCTCGGGCGTGACCCGGTAGCCCCAGTAGTACTCGTTAATCTCACGATTGATGTTCCGCAGTCGCGTGGCTGCGCGCTGCAGGCGGTGATTGGTGCGGACGATGCTCACATAGTCCGTCATCGTGCGGCGTACTTCATCCCAGCAGTGGTAGAGAATGGCCAGATCATCGCGCTCAACCTTCTCGCCGTGTACCCAATCGGGAATGGGGTATTCCTCCATCTTGTGAGCCAGCGGCAGGCGGGTCAGCATGGTATCGAGAGCTCGCTTGGATATCACCACACACTCCAACAGGGAATTGCTTGCCAGACGGTTCGCGCCGTGCAGGCCGGTACAGCCGCTCTCGCCCGCCGCAAAAAGCCCGCGCAGGCTCGTCTGGCCGTTCGTGTTCGTCTGTATGCCGCCGCACTGGTAGTGAGCCGACGGCACCACGGGAATCATATCCACCTCGGCATCTATCCCGTAGCTCTTGCAAGTCTCGTAAATGTAGGGGAAGCGCTCGGCCATGAACCCCTTGGGCTTGTGGGTCATGTCCAGGTACATGCAGGGATGACCCGTGCGCAAAATTTCGCTGTTGATGGCTCGTGCTACGATATCGCGCGGGGCCAGGCTCTTGCGCGAGTCGTACTTCTGCATGAACTCCCGGCCGTCAGGCCCTCGCAGTATGCCGCCCTCGCCGCGCACTGCCTCCGATATGAGGAAAGTCAGCCCCTCGCGGTCCGAGGACTTGGGATTGTAAAAAGTCGTCGGGTGAAATTGCACGAACTCCATATTCGAGATGTTGGCACCCGCGCGCCATGCCATCGCCACACCGTCACCCGTCGCCGTCGAGGGATTGGTCGTGTACATGTACACACGCCCCGTGCCGCCCGTGGCCAACATCACTCGGTCGCAGCGGAAAATGTCTACCTCACCCGTAGCGGGATTGAGCACATAGGCACCCAGCACGCGGTCCTCCGTCACGCAGCCCAGCTTGGCCGTCGTAATCAAATCGATGGCGATGCGGTGGTCCAGCAACTCAATATTCGGGTGGCGCTGCACGCGCTCCAGCAGCTTGGTGCTGATTTCCAGCCCCGTCGTATCCTTCGCGTGCAAAATGCGGCGCTTGCCGTGACCGCCCTCGCGACCGAGGTCGAACGCCCCGTCCTCCTTGTCGAAGTCCACACCCCAATGGAGCAGCTCCTCAATCGCAGCCGGGGCCTCTGTCACAATCGTGCGTACCGCCTCCTCATCGCACAGACCGGCTCCGGCATCGAGCGTGTCGGCCACGTGCTCCTCAAAGGTATCATTCTTATCAATAACGGCGGCAATACCACCCTGTGCCTTGGCTGAGCTGCTCACCAGAGGATCGCTCTTGCAAAGCACGATTACCTTGCCATGTTCGGCTGCGCGCAGAGCAAAACTCAGCCCCGCCACGCCGC
>JAUNRC010000076.1 GCA_030535875.1 Akkermansia sp.
AAAGCCAGTGTTCGCTATGCCTCGAACAATCATGTTTTATTGCCGGAGCAATAAAGAAAAATTAAAGAATGTTAAAGGAGAGAATACAGGAAATCTCAACTATAGTAATTTAGCCTTTTATCGATGCCCTGTAAAGCAAAAAAATACAAACTTCCCCAAATTTAAAAACCTCCTTTTTCATATTAAAAAAGGAGGTTTTAAGTGAGTTATCGTACCGGCAAAAACATCATTTGCGACGGAAGATAATAAACAGCAATGAAGAAAGCACGAGAGCGAAGGTATAAAAAAGGTAAGGAATAATATCAAGTGCTGCGAGGCCCGCCAGCGAGGCCCCCATCAGCAGTTGAGCACCGTAGGGAAGAATGCCCTGCACCACGCAGGAAAAGGTATCGAGCAGGCTGGCGGCACGCTGAGCAGGAATGCCGAACCGCTCCGCCACACGACGGGCGATGTCACCGACGGAGACGATAGCCACCGTATTGTTGGCCGTACAGAAATTGGCAATGGAAACCATCAGAGCAATCGCCAGCTCCGCGCCGCGACGGGAATGCACACGTGCGGTAAGGTGCTTAATGATATATCGGAGCCCTCCGTTATAACGAATAAGCTCAAGCATACCACCGGCCAGCAGGGTCACAATGATAAGTTCTCCCATTCCGGTCATTCCCTTACCCAAGGAAGAAGCCCAATCCAACATCGTGAGCGATGAAGAAAACAAACAGACCAGACCGGTGCTGATAATTCCGAGCAAAAGAACCAACACGACATTCATGCCGCACAGCGCGGTAACAAGCACCAACAGATAAGGCAGCACTTCCACCCAGGCAATCGGCTCCGTGCACACCACTGAGCTATATTGCAAGCCCAATATCACGTACACAATCAGTACCGATATCGCCGCAGGCAGCACAATCATAAAATTGGCATGAAACTTATCGCACATGCGACAGCCCTGAGTACGGGTCGCAGCAATGGTCGTGTCGGATATAAAAGAAAGATTATCACCGAAGAAAGCCCCTCCAACCACGATGCCCGCCATCAGCGCCGGAGAAATACCCGTTCCTGAGGCAATACCGGCAGCAACCGGCATGAGAGCCACAATCGTTCCCACGGATGTCCCGATGGCCAGGGATATGAGACAGGCGGCTATAAACAGCCCCGGCAACAACATGCCGGACGGCAGAACGGCAAGGGTCAGATTAACCGTAGCACCGACAGAACCGATAAAGGTAGCCGAACCGGCAAAGGCTCCGGCCAGAATAAATATCCAAATCATTATCATGATGTTGCGATGTGCAGCTCCTGCCGAAAAACGCTCAATTCTCTTATTGAGCGAAGCAGGTTTACACACCACAAAAGCCCAGGCGGAAGCCGCCACAAAAGCTACCGTCACCGGCATCTTATAAAAGTCGCCGGCCACAACCGACGTTATCACATATAAGAGGAAAAAGACAAGCAAAGGACTGAGGGTCCACAAACCGCGACGATGATTTTTGACAGGAAGTTCCATAATGATAAAAATGTTTATTTCGTTTCGGTCACGCCGATGCGATCGAGCAAATCCAACTTCTCCATGAGATGTTCAGGAGTAATCTTACCGTGCATCAGGGCGCGATAAGAGCTGATGAGCGCCGTCGTCTGTTCGGGAGATTCATCCAGTAATTCGAGCCGGAAACAACGCAAGCCCATACGGCGCATACCGGCCACATAGCGAGCCGCCGTCTGAGCCCGCCCATTGAAAAGCGTATTGCGGCACCCCTCATCACTCCGCAGATAATGCATGGCGTATGTCCTATCCATCACCCTCACCCGATGATGTTCGCACGGGCGACCGCAATCCTTAAAGCTGTGCCCTTGCGAAAGGAAGGTGCAAAACACGCAATGCTCCGTATGGAACATGGGTATGTGCTGGTGAAGAGTCAGTTCCAACTCCGGCCCGCAAGCAGAGCGCAACAAATCCGCCAACTGGTGCGCATTGAGGTCGTATGAGACCGTCACACGTTGCATCCCGTAAGAGCGCAGCACCTTCACACTCTCCGGATTAGCTGCATTGAGCGAGAAGTCAGCCACCATCGGAAGCGATTTTTCCTTGAACCAAAGAGCCGCACCCAAATTACGAACCAGCACACCATCCGGTTGCGCAGCATGCAGGAACTTAAAGTAACCGGTTTCCTTGGGTTTGAGTATGCGCAAGGTCGCCACCCAAACTGCCACACCGGGATATTCAGCACGCAATTTTTCGGCCACGGGAGCCAACTGTCTCAAATCGGAAAAATCGAGATAAAGTCGTTTAATACCTGCAGCCGCAGCGGCATAAGCCTGCTCCGGTTCTCGGCAAAGCACGGTAAGTTTGTACTTGTCAGTGGCCTTTATCGGAGCGAAATCCCCCTCCCAACCGGCCCAATCCAATGCCGGACGGGCAGCAGGAGCCGTAACAGCACCGGGCAATTTCTCCACCAGTTCACGGCGCATGCGGTTGAGCACGCTCAAGGGCAACATCAACCCCTCCTCCACCTCATAACGGCACTCTCCCAAGCGATAGCCCGTACCACCCAAGCGACCGAATTGCCCCGCTATCACTTCGGGAGTCAGCGGACGATTTTCGGCCGGTTCGAGCGGTTGTCCGCTCCCGACCATCACCCCGCGGCACGAAGCCGTAAGCTGTCCGCCCAAACGCCCCTCAAAGCGAATATCCAGCACATCGGCCGCCTGTTGCGCCGAGCGACCGAAATTGCTCCATGTCGCATGCAAACGACGTTCCAGAGCGGGGTCGGCGGTTTTCCAAAGCAAATCTCCCGGACGTACGGAGCTCCAGTCAATATGGCTCCCCTTACCATGGAAAAAGAGGCGAGCGCCCCGCACCTTCCATATACGCCCGCCCTGCTCCTCATTGCGGTCCTGCCCGGCATCGATAACAAAACCATCCCCGGGAGCAATCGGAATGGCCGGCACTCCGGCCAGTTCCACCCAGCCCTCACCGCAACGCACAATGCGCCCGACCAGAGCACCGCGCTTCTTGCCGAAACGTCCGTGAGTCAGCAAGGGATGGTCCGTACCTTCCAACCAACCGAAGGAAAAGCCTCGCGAGAAAGACATCTGCATGGCGTAGAGGTCATCCCCCAGTTCGGCAGAAGGAACCGTTTTACCCAGCAAGGCGGCATCGATAGCACGACGGTAGGCACGAGTCGTCGCCGCGACATATTCCGGGCTCTTCAAGCGCCCCTCAATCTTAAAACTGCGCACACCGGCAGCCAGCATCTCCGGCACTCGCTCAAGAGCACAGAGGTCCTGTGGTGAAAAAATATAACGCCGCTCGCCCAAGTCACGCATGCGCCCGTCAACCTCCAGGCGGTACGGCATACGGCAAGCCTGAGCACACTCACCGCGATTGGCACTGCGCTGCCCGAGCGTCTCGCTCGTCAGACATTGCCCGGAATATGCCACGCACAAAGCCCCGTGGCAAAACACCTCAATCGGCTTAGAC
Source organism: Akkermansia sp. (assembly GCA_030535875.1). GTDB lineage: Bacteria > Verrucomicrobiota > Verrucomicrobiia > Verrucomicrobiales > Akkermansiaceae > Akkermansia. The sequence goes on from JAUNRC010000076.1 coordinate 3,485, forward strand.
GTAGCCTTGGCACAAGCCTCAATCTCCTTGAGCGAAAGTTCACGCGAAAGCACAATCTGCTGAGGGTCAAACATCTCATCCACCCAGCGCACAGCCTCCGGACTGCTCACCGTCATTTGCGTGGAAATATGCAGTTCAATCTGCCAGCGCCCCTCCCGACGATACCGGCTCACCAACTCCGCAAGCCCGAGATCCTGCACAATAACGGCATCCACCCCTGCAGCATCGAGCTCATCGAGGTACTGCAAAGCCTCGGACATCTCAGCCGGGAAAATCAGTACATTCATCGTCACGTATGCCCGTACCCCGTGACCGTGCAGGAACGGCACCAGCGCCGCCAAATCCCCTCGCGTGAAATTATCCGCACGCATGCGCGCATTAAACTTATCCAGACCAAAATAAACCGCCTGCGCGCCATTCGCAACAGCAGCACGCACACAATCCCAATTACCGGCAGGAGCAAGAACTTCAGGGGCAACTTCTGACATGTCGCAGTCTATTCTCCGACAGAATGACTGATTTTGCAAGCCTAATCTGCTCTGTGCACTTACTTCTGCTGACGCGCCGCAGACTTGTCAAGCGCGCCCCGGCAAAGTAGAATGACACCGGATATGAAGTTCCTGCTGCACCTGCTCACCCTCATGACCATTGTGCTCTGCACCGCGACAGCCGCCGTGCCGAGCAACTGCACGCAGGCCATTCTCGGCATCGCCGAAGGCTGGAACAGCTCCAACGTCACCCTCTCGCTCGTTGAGAAAAATACCGCCGGCCAATGGGTTCGTGTACTGGGGCCCTACCGCGGTAAGCTCGGTCGCGAAGGACTGGTATGGGGACTGGGACTGCACCGCAATCCCGGGCATGCCTCCATCAAGCGCGAAGGTGATTGGCGCTCCCCGGCAGGCATCTTCACCCTCGGCGGGCTCTGGGTTACGAACAAAAAAGCCGTGCGCCGCGACCCCCGCATTCCCTATGTCCAAGTAGGCCCGGCAGACCTTTGGGTAAGCGACCCCGCCTACCCCAAACTCTACAACCGCCATGTGCGGCTCGACCACCCGGCACGCACCAAGTGGGAACTGCGCGAGCGCATGCGACAGAATGACTACGCTCACAGCATCAAACTCCTCATCGGTCACAACACAGCCAAGCCCGTCGTCGGTGCCGGCTCCTCCATCTTCTTCCACATCTGGCGTAACAACGGAGCGTCGCCTACTGCCGGATGTACCGCTATGGACGAGCAGAACCTGCGCCGGATTATCGCCCGCCTCAATCCCGACCGCCATCCAATCTACATCCTGCTGCCACACTCCGAATACGCCAAACGCCGCAAACTCTGGCGCCTGCCCTGACTTTTTCGCTTGACAACAAACACCTCTTATCCTACAACATAGAACGATGAAACGCATATTCTCACTTCTCACCATTTCCGCTATTGCCCTGAGCAGCCTTGCCCTCGTCAATCAACAGGCTGCTGCCCAGCAAAACGACCGCATTAACTTCAACGACGTCCAGGACGGCGAACAGAACGTCAAATACAAGTTCTGGGTCTGCATCTTCGGTTGCCCCAAGACTGCTATCACCAGCGTGCGACTCGACACCATCACCTCCGTCAGCAAGCACACCTACAATGTCGTCTCCGTCAACAAAAACAGCACGCAGGTTGAAAATCAGACCGTCCGGGAAGTCACCATCGACACCACCGGCAACAACAGCATCCGCATTTACTGCCCCAACATCAACAAAGAGCAGCAGCGCTATAAGGACAGACTGAAAAACACGCGCGAATTCATCGACAAGAAAACCGGCACCGACAGCCACCTGCCCTCCAAAAAATTCCCTGAAGGCACTTACAGCCATAATGTTGAGTACCAGGTTGACAAAGCAGAGACCCTTGACACAATCTATGATTCTGTCATGAATGCAATTATTAAGAACAAAGGTTGCACTTTGAAGGTCAAATAAGCTGCACAGATTATTTTTATCATGAAAAACACAACATGCACCATACTGGGCCTTGGCCTCGCTGCCCTGGCACCGCTTACATTCGGTCAGGACGTCCCTGCACCTGCACCCGCAGCTACCGCCACCGCTACCCCTTCCCCCGAAGAGGTCAAAACAGTCTTCTCCTACCTGCTCGGACAGCAGTTCGGCAACCAGCTTGCTATGGATGCCAACACCCTGAAGGCTGACGACTTCTACTCCGCCATCTTCTTCAAAGGCGTGGAAGACGGTCTGGCCAACCGCGTGGACCCCGAAATGCAGAAAAAAGACGTAGCCGCCTGCATGCAGGCCTTTATGAAAGTTCTTCAGGAGCGCTCCGCCGCTGCCTCAGCCGCCAATCTCGAGAAAGGTAAGGCCTACCTCGCTGAAAACGCCAAGAAAGACGGCGTTGTCACAACAGCCAGCGGTCTGCAGTACAAGGTCATCACCGAAGGTAAGGGCCGCAAGTATGATGAGAAGAAGGACGGCAGCTCCGCCGTGGCCTCCGTCACCTACGAAGGTCGCCTGATTGACGGCACCGTGTTCGACGCCAGCGAAACGCCGGTCGACATGCCCGTAGACCGCGTCATCCCCGGCTTCTCCGAGGCTCTTAAAATGATGCCCATCGGCTCCGAGTGGGAGGTATTCATCCCCGCCAACCTCGCCTACGGCGAACAGGGCCCCGGCATCATCGGCAACAACGCCACCCTCATCTTCAAGCTCAAGCTCGTCGACATCAAACCCGGTCGCGGCACTCAGGGCAACCCCATTCAGCTTACGCCCGAAATGCTCCAGCAGCTTCAGGAGAGTGGTATGCAGCCTGTCGGCCCCGCCAACTGATACAAGCTCACCTTCCCAATTTTACTCAAAGTCCCGCATCTCGCGGGACTTTTTTTGTCTTCCTTCAAAGAAAACCCACTTTTTTTACAAAAAAGTCTTGCCATCGTCGCTCAGATGTGTATAATGTCCCCGCTCCCACGCCAAACGGCGAAAGAGCAAAGATAATATGCGGATGTAGCTCAGTGGTAGAGCGCAACCTTGCCAAGGTTGATGTCGTGGGTTCGAATCCCATCATCCGCTCTCAACAAACAGACGGCCTCAGGCCCAACATGCGGATGTAGCTCAGTGGTAGAGCGCAACCTTGCCAAGGTTGATGTCGTGGGT
>JAUNRC010000077.1 GCA_030535875.1 Akkermansia sp.
TGCGATGGTGGCTTAAAAAGGACTTTTGCCTGTCAGAAAAAGGGAGCCAGCTTAGGATATGGAGTATTTTGTTGATTATCTCATTGTCGATTACATCCTGTTAAATATCTATGACCACAATGGTGGGGTAAAGGATGGTGTGGATGCCTGCGTGGAATTGGCTCCGCATATTTTGAGATTTGAGAAAATCGCTAATGAGCCTTGCGATGAAGAAAAGTTCCGCAAGATGTGCGAGGAGTGTCGTTGGTTTAAGTTGTCATATAAACTACCGTTTAGGGAATATACGGAAGATGGTAAGTTGACCTACTACGGAAGATTGATATCCGAAAATGAGGTAAGATAACGTTCGGGGCTATTTTATGAAAAGGGTAGCAGTATTAACTTTTCATCGCGCGAATAATTACGGAGCCTTATTGCAGGCTCATGCTTTGTCGCATGTTATAAACAGATTGGGCGCGAATGGTGAAGTTCTCGATTATCGCCCCTGTGCGATGGAGACGTTTTATCATTCTTTCATTCCAAGGGTGAAAAGGGTGAAATCGTTTCTTTTATTGTTGTTGTATCGTATATTCAGAGACGCAAAAACCCGCCGTCGCTTCGCGGAGTTTCGGCGCGACATGATGCGTGTATCGGCGCAAGTTTATCGCTCATTGTCCGAATTGAAAATGGCAAATGAGCTTTACGATGTTTTTATTGTAGGTAGTGATCAGGTCTGGAATCCGGAAATAGTAAAGACGTTCGGTGAAGATAGTGATTTGGCTTATCTGTTGGATTTTGTGCAAGATGCCGGAAAGAAAAAATCATATGCTGCAAGCATCGGAGTATCGGTATTGAATGACCAAACCGGTGCATTGTATCGTGATAAGTTGAGTGATTTTTCAACAATTAGCGTACGAGAGCACAATGCCGCTGAATTGTTAGCACCTTTGTTAAATCGGCAGGTAAGAACGGTGTGTGATCCGGTGCTGCTTATGTCAGCAGAGGAATGGGCGGAGTTTGAACGTCCTTATAAGTTGCCGAATAATGATTACATTTTGGTGTATAGTGTAGGCGGAGGACGTGAGTTGCTGCCGTATGCCGGTCAATTGGCTGCTCAGGAACGATGCGCTGTATATACCATTCAACCTCCGATTGTAGGAACTGCAAGTTATTGTCAGAAACAGCGTTTAACAGGGGTTGGTCCTGCTGAGTTTATATGGCTTATTCATCATGCAAGGGCCGTGGTGACATCGTCGTTCCATGGTTCGGCTTTTTCGTTGTTGTTTCAAAAAGAATTGCATGTAAGACAAGAAAGTAGATTAAAGCAAAATCATCGAAACAGTCGCTTTGATTCTCTTTTTAAGTATTTTTGCGTGACAGATGTTCATTGTGGTGCAAAGGAGGGGAGCGGAGATGATTTTATAGTTATTTTGCCAGAAGGGCAGAAAAGGTCTGTGTTTGAATGTAATCGTTCTGCTGCCTTGGATTTTCTGCGCTTCATGATTCAATGATTTCTCATGTGGAATGAATATATCCGGCTTTTTATGATAAATTATTGTTGCTTAGAGTAAATAGGATAAAATAAGATGGTTTTGCTGTTAGGAGTAAGTGTCATAATAACTATTATTTTTTAACAATTTGATTTTTCTGCTTGACGCGTTCGGGAGAAAAAGGTAGCATTTCATCGTGACGATGGTTGTGCCATCGGTTGCCCGACTGATAACTCAAAGGACTAACGACAATGAAAAAAACAACTGTTCTTCTGATGGTGGCTGCAATGGGGCTGTCCTCTTGCGCTTGGAACTCCAGCTACAATTCCGTTCCGGCTAACCAAGTTGGTGTGCCTCAGCAGGTGTTGCCTGCTACGGTGATTTCTGCTTATGAAGTGAAGGGTGAGACTTCTTCCACGGCTAAGAACATCGGCACGGTTGTAGGCGCTGCTGTCGGTGCCGGTGCCGGTCAGATGCTTGGTGGCGGTTCCGGTCGTGTGGCCTCTACCGTGGGCTTTGGTGTGGTAGGTGCTCTTGCCGGTCGCGCTCTGACGGACTCGATGGGTAATACTCGTTGCCAGCGCGTGACGGTGACTGTTGATGGCCAGAATGGCCCCACCTATTCTTTTGTGCAGCCCGTTTACGAGCAGTTCGGGCCGCTTTCTCCCGGCATGCACGGCATGTACCACCACGGTTCCAATGCTCACTTCGTGCCGGATGGTTTTTAATTTAACCTGAATCAATTGATTATAATATGGAGAAGGGGTAAGCCTTTCTCCATATTTTTTATGAGCCGGGATATTGCTTATTGTAATAATTCAGATATTCACCGGAAGTTACATGGGCCATCCAGTCGGGGTTGTTGAGGTACCATCGGATGGTTTTTTCTATACCCTCTTCAAATGAGTGGGTAGCTTGCCAGCCCAGTTCATCACGAAGTTTGGATGAGTCTATGGCATAGCGAAGGTCATGGCCGGGGCGGTCGGTGACATAGGTAATCAGGTGCTCGCTGCTTCCCTCAGGTCTGCCTAACAGCCTGTCAACGATTTGAATGAGCAGCTTGACAAGCTCGATATTGCTCCGCTCATTGTTGCCGCCAATGTTGTAGGTGGAGCCGACTTTCCCCTGCCGGAAGATAAGGTCGATGGCGGCCGCGTGATCTTCGACATAAAGCCAGTCGCGTACATTTTCTCCTCGGCCGTAAACTGGCAGCGGTTTATTTTGGCAGATGTTGTTGATGAAGAGGGGAATGAGCTTTTCCGGGAACTGGCAGGGCCCGTAGTTGTTGGAGCAGTTGGAGATGATTATCGGCAGACCGTAGGTTGTGTGGAACGCCCGTACAAAATGGTCGCTGCCGGCCTTGGAGGCGCTGTACGGGCTGTGGGGGCGGTAGGTTGTTTCTTCCGTGAAGTAGCCGCCTGAGAGGGGAAGGTCCCCGTAGACCTCATCGGTCGAGATATGGTAGAACATCTTGCCGTTCATGTCGTCTGCCCAGTATTGGCGGGCAGCTTGTAACAGGCTGAGGGTTCCCATGATATTGGTGCGGGCGAAGGAGAAGGGGTTGCTGATGGAGCGGTCTACATGGCTCTCCGCGGCCAGATGAATAACCCCGTCTATGGCATGTTGCCCGAACACTTGGCATACGGTGTCGAAATCACAAATGTCGGCTTTTATGAAAGTGTAGTTGGGTTTGTCCTCAATATCCTTGAGATTGGCGAGGTTGCCGGCATAAGTCAGGACATCCAGATTGATGATGTTATATTCCGGGTGAATGTTGACAAAACGCCTGACGACATGGGAGCCGATGAAGCCCGCTCCGCCTGTGATGAGGATGTTTTTCATACGAGCTTGTCCGGATGTTGTTTATGGCGCTCTGCGAGGGCGAGGAGGTACTGACCGTACTGGTTATTCAGCATGGGGCGGGCCAGCGCTTGTAACTTGTCGATATCAATCCATCCCTTGCGGAAGGCGATGGCCTCCAGACAGGCGATTTTGAAGCCTTGGCGTTTCTCAATGACCTCGACGAAGGTGGAGGCCTCGGAGAGCGAGTCGTGTGTGCCGGTATCGAGCCAGGCGTAGCCGTGCCCCAGCAGGGTGACGTTGAGTCTGTTTTGGCACATGTACATTTCGTTGACGGATGTTATCTCCAGTTCGCCTCTGGCGGAGGGGCGTACTTGCGCGGCAAGTTGCAGGACATCATTGGGGTAGAAATAGAGCCCGATGACGGCATAATTCGACTTGGGTCGCTGCGGTTTTTCCTCCAGCGACAGACATTCGCCGTTCGGCCCGATTTCAACGATGCCGAATTGCTCGGGATTGGCCACCGGATAACCGAAGACCATGGGGCGACGGCTCTCGGTTACGGAGCGGACGGCATCGTGCAACATTTGGGTGAGTCCGTTGCCGTACAGAACGTGGTCACCCAGCACCAGACATACATCGTCATCGCCTACGAAGTCTTTGCCGATGATAAAGGCCTGTGCCAGACCGTCAGGGGAGGGTTGTGCCGCATAGGTGAACTGTACCCCGAAGTCGCTGCCATCGCCCAGCAGACGTCGGAACGCGGGCAAATCCTGCGGGGTGGTGATGATGAGAATTTCCCTGATATCCGCCAGCATGAGCACAGACAGGGGATAATAAATCATGGGCTTGTCGAAGATGGGAATAAGCTGCTTGCTGATTCCTTTCGTAATGGGGTACAGACGTGTGCCGAGTCCCCCTGCTAGAACAATTCCCTTCATGCTGCAAAACGGATGACTATAAGATGACTATATCACGCTCCGGCCGAGCGTCAAGTCAAGAATGTACTCGGCAAAAGAAAATCCGCCGCCGTGCAGGGCACAGCGACGGATGTCGGAAAAATCGGATTTGCGCCTAATCTCAGCGACGGATGCGGTCGTTCTCACCCGGTCCCCAAGAGGGGAGGTAATCGGGTATGCGGTTGCCGCTACCGGGGCAGTCGGCGGGTACGCGATAGAGGGCACGGGCGGCGTGGTATTTCTCCGTGAGCTCTTTCATGACATCGGCGTAGGCGGGATCCTGCGAGACATTGTGCAGTTGCTGCGGGTCCTTATCGTTGTCGATAAGCAGCCACTCGTTGGAGGGTACGCGCGTGCCGCTCTTGCGCTCGCTCTCCATCGGGGTCCAAATGCGGGCGAAAGTGTAGCGGCGGGTACGGATGCCGTCATGGCGCGGTGCATTGTGCTCACCGGGCTGCTCGTAGAAGGCGTAGTAGAGCGGGCGGTCGATGAACTGCGGAGCTTCACCCGTAGCGAAGAGGGGGACAAGTGAGGTGCCTTCCATGGTGCGGGTGTTCTCTTCGCTGTCGGCTTTTGCCAGTTCCAGCAGGGTGGGGGCGTAGTCGATGTTCTGTACCATGGCCTGACTGCGCTTGCCGGCCGGTATGCGGCCTTTCCAGCGCATGATAAGCGGCATGCGCATGGACTCCTCAAATATCCAGCGCTTGTCGTAGAGCCCGTGCTCGCCGAGGTAGAAACTCTGGTCACCCACATAGACAACGAGCGTATTCTCGGAGAGTCCGGCGTTGTCCAGGTACTGCAGCAGGGAGGAGATGGACTCATCCAGCGAAAGAATGCAGCCGAGGTAGTCCTCCATGTACCAGCGCCAGCGCTGCTCGGTCATGTCGCGCTGCGTTTTGTACTTACCGGCACGGAAGTTCGCCACGAACTCATCGGTACGCGTGTTGAAGTGGTTGCGGTAGATATCCTGCAAGCCGGGTTCAATCCAGTCCATACCCCAGCCGAGGTTTGTCTTGGGCGCGAAGCGGGGCTCGTGCTTCTCAATATCGAAGTCAGCGGGGATTTGTCCTTTGAACTCACCGTTATTAATCTTGTTGCGCAGTTGCCACTTGGGAATGATGTCCTTCACGACATCGAAGGGAATGCGATCGTAAACCAGATGGTTGTCGTTCCAGTTGCAAAGATCCCAAGCGATGCTCTGGCGATTGTGGCGCAGGAACTCGGGGCGGTCGCTCCAGTCATCATGGAGGGTGGCCGGGGGCGTCATTTTAGCGACATGCTTTTTGATGATGTCGAGGTGACGGACGGCGGGCAGCCAGTTGCGGTGGGGAGCTTTGTGACCGACGATGAGGGCGAAGGGCTTGCTGCGGTCACGGCTCTCCATCCAAGTGATGGCCATGTTGGTTACTACATCGGTTACATAGCCACGCAGTTTGTTACTGCGGGTGCTGTTGCCGGGGCCGGCGGAGAGGAAGGTGGAGTTGAGGTAGTCCCCCTGACTGGGGAATACCTGCCATGAGTCAAATCCCGTCGGGCGGGAAATCAGGTGCCACTTGCCGACTATGCCGGTCTGGTAGCCGGCTTTTTGAAGCATTTTGGGGTATGTGGGTTGGTCACCGTTGAAGGCGGGACCGCCGTAGTTGTACAGGAACCCGTTGTTGTGGGAGTGGCGGCCGGTAAGCATGCAGGCGCGTGACGGGCCGCAGAGTGAGTTGGCGCAGTAGGCCCGGTCGAACACCATGCCTTCATTGGCCAGGCGGCGGAAGCCAGGCAGCGGTACGGGGCTGTCCTGCTCGCAGGTGCCCAGCGCATTGGTGCCATGGTCGTCTGATATGATGAAAAGAATATTCGGCCGCTCATCTGCTGCCTGTGCGGTAGCACTGAGGACCCCCATGAATATGGTCGCAGCCGTGGCTAATATACGATGTATGCTCATAACAAACCCAATATTACCATTTTTAAGGGGAAATTGTCAAGGCGATTTTTGATTTACACAGGGCAGACGCATTTGGTGGGATAGTTCCAAATTCCGAGATAAAAATCGATAA
>JAUNRC010000028.1:0-23027 GCA_030535875.1 Akkermansia sp.
AAAATCGATTTTTCAGAAAAAATCAGATTTTGCTCAAATTATAATTGACTCAATCTTAAATACTTTCTTATTTCAAGCCTACATTATGAGGCAAGATTACTCGCTTCCTTTCCTTCAGCAGCTTCCTCTCGCAACATAAGAGGAACATATAATTTTCTCTGAAGCAACGGGGTAATATACCCCTCTTTAATAGCCAAACAATACAACAGTTTAGCTAACGCAACCGGGAAAAACAAATTAAATATGGAAAGTATGGTACCGCCGGAAAAATAAAATCCCACAAATTGACGAGCACTCATCGATAAAATGAAATAATAGACATACTCACAATTTTTTGTTCTTGCAATACCAACAAATAATCGAGACATTACAGACAAAAAGCCCAACGTCCAAATGATAATCATCACTAGTCCCACATAACCTATACGATGAATCGCCGTTAGATATCCGCTATGCCACATACCCTGTCTGGCATATTGAAGATGTTCCATTTCCGAATCCACCTCACCTCGTCCGCGCAAAAGAAAGTACTGTTTAATCTCTCGAGAACTTTGACCGAATCCATCCCCCCAAACATAATCTCTGATGTATCCCGCTGAAGGATTCATTGCCAAATCCCACAGTACATATCGCCAATTCAATGAGCCTTCAGCATTCAGCGTCGCATTTTTATCAATTTCATCAAGTCCCGGAAGAGAGGAAAGGACTCGTTTCACGCCGTAGGGTAAAGACGTTAACAACTGTTGTTCTGCCAAATAAACCATCAACAAATACCCTGCAAACAAGGGTATTAAAGCAACCAATAACTGGCGATGAAGATACTGTGTGACAAACATCACGAGCGCACACGTCAACATATCCGTACGGAAACCACTCAATGCCACACAAAAACCGCCGAAACACAAAAGAAAAAGCTTAATCGGAGAACATACAATACCGATTATCCCATACTTGCACAAAAGAAAGTTATATATAGTGTTACCAATACCAACCAACGCTCCGAATCGATGACTCTCTGCCGCTTCCAGGCCTTCTTCCCCGCCTGAGCCACCTAACAGAGCAATCTTAACGGCATTAAGCAACACCATAGGCAAAGATATCCAAAATACTATCTTCAGCAACTTTGTTACCTTTTGGTAATCCACTTTCAAAATGCTTAGATATATATAACAGATTGAGCCCGCTACCCCCCAAACATATTCCTTACCTCCAACAATCGCATCACCCTCATAAGTAATTTCATTAACCAACACATTCAGCAGAACCGGATGTCGCACCCACGTCGACAAAAAATATGCTACAAATATAAATGTAAAAATATCTAAAATCGGTATGGAATTCCAAGTCACTTTCACATACCCCATCACCCACATCAGCAGCCAATAAACCAACAGAAATCCACTGACAATATACCCTACCGGGAAATTTTGCACAATGGATATCTCCAGCATGTTTACCAATGGAGGCAAAGCAAATGCCAATACCCAACAATGTTTACCAAGTAATAAAATACCAAAAAATCCGCATATAAGGGCAATGGGAACCAACGCGGATTTGGCACCATCTGCAGCCAGAGAACCCACAACAAAAGCTAAAGCAATCAATAAAATAAAGATTACAATGCCTTTGAATAAACTGCTACTCATGGCTGCAAATGGTTATATAATCGTGAGCTTTATAATGCCGAAGGAATTTCTTTCCCCAGCTCTGAAGCCTTGCGACCTTTACCGTCACCGGCAATTCGCTCAAGCACCACATCGCGATAACCCATACCACCAGGAATCATCGGCAGCACATGGACATCGTGCGGCACCATGACATCGAGTACATAAGCCTCCTCAGCATCGAGCATGCGCTTAATCGCGGCAGGAAGCTCGGCAGGCTCCACGACGCGCTCACACTTAATCCCGAAACCGGCACACAGCACCGGATAGTTGGGATAAAGAACTTCGGGAGTGTGGTGCGTGGGGTCATATTGCTCGGTCGGGTCAGCAAGGAATGTGTTGGCACGATGAGAGTCGTACTTAAGGTCTTCCCACTGCACCACCATGCCGAGGTGCTGATTATCCAAAATAATGGTCTTAATGGGCATGTGCTCCGTACGGATGGTACCAAGCTCCTGAACATTCATCAGGAACGAGCCGTCGCCGTCAATATTCACAACAGGCAAATCAGGGCACGCTACATGGGCACCCATGGCTGCAGGCAAGCCGTAACCCATGGAACCGAGACCACCGGAAGTAGACAAACGACGGGGCTTATCGAAGCGGTAGAACTGAGCGGCAAACATCTGGTGCTGACCTACACCGGTGCAGATAACAGCCTCCTTATCACCCAACTGACGGTACAGCTCTTCGATAACAGCCTGCGGAGCAATCTCATGCTCACGGGTTTCATAGCACAGGGGATAATCTTTCTTCCACTGCTCAATAATGCCGAACCACTCGGGGCGGTTCTCTACGGCGTAGGCTTTCCGCTCCACACCGGCCTCTGCAAGCTTGGCATTGAGGTATGTAAGAGCAGCACCGGCATCCGCTCGGATGGCAAGATCAACCTTCTTATTCTTGTTGAGCTCAGCGGCATCATAATCGATGTGGATAATTCGAGCATGCTCACAGAACGTCTTTACAGCACCGGTCACTCGGTCGTCAAAGCGAGCACCGATAGCCAGCACAACATCCGCCTCATTCACGGTATTATTAGCATATACCGCACCATGCATGCCCAGCCAGCGAACGGAAAGAGGATGATTTTCCGGCATAGCACCTATGCCCATAAGAGTCGTAGCAACAGGAATCTGCAAGCGCTCGGCCAGCTCCAGCAGCTTATCCGCGGCATCGGAAATCACCACACCACCTCCGGCATAAATAGCAGGGCGCTTCGCAGCCATGAGCAGAGGCAGAACCTCGTCAAGCTTATTCGTCGGCAACGGCAGTTCAGGCTGATAGCCGGGAAGGTCCATCGGAGCATCAAAATCAGGTTCAAAAACACCCTCTTGGAAGTTCTTAGGGATATCAATGACCACAGGACCGGGACGACCGGTGCGGGCAATATAGAAAGCCTCCTTAATGATACGGGGAATATCCTCCAACTTCGTGACCAAATAGCTGTGCTTCACAATCGGAGCCGTCATGCCGAACACGTCCGTCTCCTGGAAAGCGGAACTACCAATCAAACCACTACCTACCTGGGCCGTAATTGCCACCATGGGGATGGAATCGAGGAAAGCATCCGCAATCGGGGTAATCATGTTCGTAGCGCCGGGACCTGAAGTGGACATACACACGCCCACCTTGCCGGTCACACGGCCATATCCCTCAGCAGCAAAGGCACCACCCTGCTCATGGCGAGGAAGAATGGTACGAATAGAGGGCTCGTGACTGAGTGCCTGGTGCATGGGCATGCTGGCACCACCCGGATAGGCGAATACTACATCGACTCCCTCACGCACTAGGCTCTGTACGAGGGCCTCAGCCCCGTTCATTTTTCTGCGGACGGACTGTGTATCGGTATGGGAATCGCTCATAGCTTTATGTTTATTTAAGGTTGTATGTTCATGAGCCGGTGTACTACCACCCCGGCGTGAGCCTATTCTATCAAAAAATTACCTGCATGAAAAGTTTTTTTTCATGCAGGTGAGACAGCAAAAAGTTTTTTCTCTATCATCAGGTACCCTCAGCAGGAAGAACGGGAGTAAAAGTTTCATCATCACAGACAATGGAAACCCGAGCCCCGACTCCAAGCAAAAGCGTGAGCTCATTCAAATCCTTACTTCTCATGCGAATAACCTTCCCGCTTCCCCGGTTCTCGGAATGAAGAGAAACTCCATTTGATAACACAATACCACGCTCGCTGCTCAAAAATTGAGTCGACTGAGCCGCTAACGGAGAATCATTGAAATAGCCCGGTCTCTCTTTCACCGTTGTCTCTGCATTTTCCCGAAATTCTGACTTACTCGAACTGATGATATTATACGCGGCAACGAGAGAAGCACCATCCCAAACACTGATTTCGCGCTGCAAGGGACGAATCTCCATACGCAAATTCATCGGAACAACCACAATTTTCTGTCCGACCTTGAGATCCGACGGCTCCACCAAACCGTTGAGCAGCATAATAAGCTCCGTCGGGCAATGAGTAGCTCCGGATATACGCGCTAGATTTTCACCGCGTTTGACCACATGAATATCCGCTCCGGGGTGTTGACGTGTCAGATAACGTCTGACGTTAATCGCACCGGTAATCTGGCGGGCTTCGCGGCCGGCAATGCCTTTTTCAGCCACAAAAGGTTGCAGCAGAGCCACCGCTTCAGTGAACTTCTGCTCCTTCATCAAGATACGAGCCTGCTCAAGCTCAGCAGGCCGTCGTGGCCACAGTGAATAATTTACATTTTCCTGAGCCAATGTGACTGCCGCCAAACTAAATAAGACCGCGACGCTTAAAATCGAAGAAATTGATGTCATGTGATTGTTGAATCATTTCCAGCATAAAACAAAGCAACGATACCTCCCAGGCATCGTCCACGCCCTGCACAACCGCGCGAAATGCATCCCCGGAGTTCAGGGCCTCCCGAACAACCCGATCGGCCACCTCGCGCACATTTTCATGAAGGTACTCTACCTTCACCTCCGAACGACTGAAACGGAACCCATACTTCAGCAAAGCCTGAATTTTGGCACCATGAGCAGCCATCCAATCAAAAAACTCCCGAGCAGACGGGCCGAAACCCTCCATTTCTATCTCACAAAGATCAGCCGGGCGCAATATCCGAGGGCGATTGGCCTCTACCCACCCACTCCTTATACGACAATGCCCCACGGCATCCATCGGCTCCGAGAGGAGCAAAAAATTAAACCTCGTATCGCCGAACGTATCGATACGCCTGTCGGGAACATACAGAACCTTCGTGTTCTGCATGGCGTAAGAGGCTGCAACATCGTTCGGCATATCATGAAAAAAGGGCGGCTCCACCCATTCCGGAGGAACCGCCCGTTCAGAAAAGGTTACACGGGCTGCTATCAGGCCTGATTAGCCTTGATGTAAGCAACAACGTCAGCCACAGACTTAAGTTTCTCGGCGTCCTCATCAGGAACCTCTACGGAGAACTTCTCCTCGAACGTCATGACGAGCTCTACCGTGTCAAGAGAATCTGCACCGAGATCCTCAATGAACTTAGCGTCGGTGGTTACCTTCTCGGGGTCAACGCCGAGCTGCTCGACGATGATTTCCTTTACCTGTGTTTCAATGCTGTCGGACATAAGATGTGACTATGGTTTTAAGGTGCCACTATAATAACTCAACCCGTCGGAAGTTGCAACAAAAATTTACGCTCAAACAAAAAAAATCGACAAAAGGCCTGAATCTAAATGAATAAAAATGACATTTTTCCAAAAAAGGTAGAGTCAGCTCCAAATAGAGTTGCTTTTTCCCCTATCGATATAGTTCAACAGATGTAATTATTTTTTTAAAAAATAACGAACCATAACAAAATTTACAGGAACAACTATCACATAGACAGGCAGAGGCAACAACGATTCAGGCTGCGAGAACTGAGGAACTATCTCCGTCAAATACGAACAACAACCGGCAACAATCCACACAAGTAAATGACCAACACGAAGGCAAGCAAAAATATTAAGTAACAAAATATGCAAAAAGGCATTTATAGCATGACTGAAAGCAAATCCTATCCCCTTCGATAAATTGCCGGTTGTCTTAAAAGTCCATTTTATTGAAATGATGTAATTGAAAACAAAACTTATCGCATACCCAACAGCATAAGTCAATGTTAAAGCAAATCTCGACTCATCAGTCAACAAAAATGCTTTATTGAGCGCAAGATATATACCTATATGAATCACCGTGGCTACTATACCCACGATAAAAAACCTGACAAACTCTCTACACATAGCTAGTGTAAACTTCTTTCTATAAAATCGAATGAACACTAAGTTTTCACCTGCAGCCCCAATCCTGCGCTGGTCGAGCCCCGATGGGCGAAACCAGCGCAGGATTGAGCGTAGGCTGAATGATAGCCTTATACCACCATGTCTGAATGAAAACTTGAAGTGTTTGTTTGCTCATAATCTACTCAACAACAATGACCGAACAAGAAAAAATTACCATATTCGACGCGTTAATCAAGCCTTTTCTTCGTTCTGATTTCTTAACATCTGATATTAAAGAAGATAATTTGTTTGCTCTGGCAATTCGTCAGCTTCTTAACTCTTCGTTACGCGCTCAACAGTATAAACACTTGGGCTGTGAACGTTACGAACGCAAGTCTAAACGGAATGGTCAGCGTAATGGTTTCAAACCTCGCACCATTCGGCCCCCCACCGGACAAATTACGCTTGATGTTCCCCAAGTGAGAAATGCACAAACTCCTTTTACCCCCATCATCCCGGGGTTTGAAAGAGGGTCACGCATTAACAGACTCTAAACCTCGCTATTGCCGAGATGCACCAGCAAGGTGTCTCTTCCCGCAAAATAGCCAAGGTGATGAATGAGATTTGTGGTAGCAACAGAGTCGCTGCTACTTATGTAAGCCAAAGCAGAGCTCAACTCGATACGTTTTCCGGGAAAAAGCGAACGCGCCCATTCCTCCTATCACTCAGCTTTTTATTGAATGATTATACTCTCTCTCATAAAAAACAAGCGCAAAACGTACACTTCGTTTAGAAAGTATCATGAGGACCACTCTTAGCGCCCCTGCCACCAAAAGATAAGACATACATAAAAATCAAATAATAACAAGTACACATATATCTCTTCAGAGATATTAAAACATAAGCAACAAACTTCCCCATTATGTGCGCGACTTTTTAGTGCTGCGCTCTAAAAACATCAATTCCGAAATTAAATTAAGCCCACGAAAAGTCAAGCAAGGCACCACCTTATCAATAAAAGCTGAATAATTGGCTATCAATGGAGCATCGCCACCGGTTGCGACAACGAACGGCTTACAGCCCAGCTCTGCTGCAATCGCTTGCAGCATACCTTCCACCAAACCGACAAAACCTCGCAAACAACCGGACTGCATGGCTTCAACCGTATTTTTACCGATAACAGCCCCCATCACAGAATAATCAACCACAGGTAATTGTGCCGTTTTTTGAGTTAATGACTGAGCCATCATCGACAATCCCGGGGCTATGGCACCACCAATAAAACAAGGACGGTCTTCTCTCTCTATCAAAACATCGAAAGTAACCGCCGTCCCCATATCTACGGCAACACAGGGAAATCTCCCCATGAGAGCAGCACCCGCCACATTAGCTATACGATCAGCTCCCAATGTTGCCCCCCCGCTATATTCCATATCAAAATTCAACGGTGAGTTACATGTAAGAAATCGAGTCTTTTCGCCGAAAGCGCGCCTGAACTCATCATGCAAAGCCGGCACAACGGAAGATACCAGCACTCCGCGGTAACTACGCTCACCCACGAGGCGCAACAATGCCTCGGCCGTCACCTCAGCAGTCGGCAGAATCAACACCTCCTCTCCCAGCCCTCCATCTGAAGAAAACATCAGTTTGGTGCGCGTATTGGAGTTATCTATAAGAACAATCATTTCAGAATTATTGTTCATACAAAAAAGCGTTCTTCCAAGGCATCAGCAATTCGCCCGGCACCTCCGCTTCGAGCGGTCTTTTGCATAGCCATACTCAGGCGCGACCAACCGGCCGCCCCATCTGCGAGCAAGACTTTTAACTTTGCCATCAGTTCCGATGTACTCAAGGCCGTCACCCCGGCTCTATCCAATAGCAGGAGAGTAAGATTGCCCTGCTCCTGTCCGGGCAAGGCATAATTAACGATAAAAGGCAAGCCCGAGGCATAAGCCTCAAACATCGTAGCCGCACCTGCTTTGCCAATATAAAAATGACTTTGCGCAAACAAAGCGGGCATATCTTCCGTACGCCTGATGACTTGCACTCGCTCACCGACAAACTCAGCCAATTCCTCGCAACGCTCACCGGCAATAACCGTTACACACGCCTCGGGATATTTTTGAACAATGGCTCTCAAATCGGAGCGCACCCGATTGAGAGGAGCATACGCACCATACACCAATCGGAGATTTTCCGCACATGGAAGCTCTCTTACCCCTCCGCGTTGCGAGAACTCTCGCCGTACCGGAAAGCCCGTTACCAAGAGCCGATGCTCATCAAGAGCATAGCGCTCACTTACCTGAAGCAGAGAATGTTCATCCGGCAAAAATATCAACGGAGCCTTTGTTACCATCCACGGACGACTTATCTCGATAGAATCCGTCACAATGACAGCATAGGGCACATTCACCTTTCCCTCCGATGTCAGGACATCAAGCATGTGAGCAAAGAGAGGATAAGTACACAGCACCACATCCGGTTGAAAATCCTCAATCGTTCGAACAATTCGTTTCGTTACCGCACGGAGCACGGGTGCATCCGCCTTCACCGACCAATCCGCAGTATCCGTCTGAGCATACGTAATTGCCCACATCCAAGGAGCCTTGCGCACACAAAAATGATAAAACTTCTGAGTAAGGGCAAAAATCGTAGGATGAGCCATCAGACAGGGATCAATCACCTTAGTCTCACATCCTCGATGTTGAAATTCCTGCGCCATAGCACGAGCCGCGGCATGATGTCCTTCACCATACCCCACACTCAATATCAGAACTCTCCGTATAGCTCTCCGGCTCATGCTCCCTGAACAAAAGAGGCCCCGCCGGGCTACCCGGTGGGGCCTGTTAAAAATTCACACTTACGGCAACAACTTACTCGGGCGCCCCTCAAAGGCTCCACGCTGCTGCACATAAATCTCATCATTCGGACGCAACTGAATCGAGCGATCCTTCGCACTGAAATAATCATAGGTTCGGGTCACACCTTTACGCGTCACCTGAATGTTGCGAGAACCGTGCATACTGATATCACCGCACTCAACAAGAGCCTGAATGAGCGTGATACCAGGTCGGTACATGACCGGTTTCTTCGCATTCACATAACCGGTCACAGTTATGCGGCGTTGCAAAAGTGACAACTTCTCATCATCACTACCTACGGCAGCCGTTACGATGGGGCGAGAATAAATCTTCTGGTCAATATACAACTTGCGCACCATCTCCTCAAGCTGGCGTGCTGTCTTACCCACCACGCGAACTCGGGAAGAGAGGTAAGGAAGTCCAATCGTACCATCATCATTACTCACATCGTAATGACCATCTACATTAGCCTTATCCTCCGCCGGAATATCACGGAAAGTAATTGTCACACGCCCACCTTTACGGGCACGCGGCTCAGCAGCCACCCCCTCATCCTCTTGCGCAACGGCAGGCATCATACCTGCCACCGCAAGAAGAGTTCCGAAAAACAATGATAAAATTCTGCGATTCATATCGTATTGGCGTTTTAATAAATATCCGAACCTTCCTCGGACTCAACATGAGCAAGCTTGCTTGCCTTTGCGGCAGACTTTGCAGGAACAACGGCAGCGACAGCCCCCTCCTCATTCAACGATTTTTCATTCACCTTCTCGGCGGCTTTCTTACGCGAAGCATCGCTCGAGTAGTACGAATAGTAAGTCGTATAATACTGGTACTGAGTATCAGCACTGATATCAACATTATTCATCACAAGCCCCATAGCCTGACCGCCGACATTCTGAATGATGGACTTGGTACGAAGAAGAGCCTTCAAGGGCATCTTGCGCGGCTGCAACACGAGAAGTGTGGCATCCACCTTGCTCACCAGCAAAGATGAGTCACTCACACCGAGCACAGGAGGAGAGTCGAAGAATACAATATCAAATCGTTTCACCACCTCGGAGAGCAACTGTTCCATGCGGAAGGAGCCCAACACACCGGACGGGTCGTTCGGCAACGGACCGGCAGGGAGAAGATACAGATTCGGCGTATTCGTCTTAACAACTACATCCTTCAAAGGAATATCACTGGTCAGGTAGTTAGACAGACCGACATCCGTCTCGATTTCAGAATAACGGTCCAATCGCGGACGACGAAGGTCAGCATCCACCATCAACGTACTATAACCGGCAGTTGCAAATACATAGGCAAGGTTGGCCAATGTCGTGGTCTTACCCTCACCGGCATTGGCAGATACCACGGCAAAGGTACGAGCCTTAAACAAGGATTTCTTCAATTCCACATTCGTTCTGAGAATGCGATAAGCCTCGGCATCCGGGCTGTTACCCTCGTTCAAAGACAGCAAACCTACATCCTGCGGAATAACGCCGAGCACCGGCAAGCCGAGGTGACGCTCAGCCTCCTCAAGAGACTTCACCGACGTATCGAAATAATTGAAAATCACAGCCACAACAAAGCCGAGAATGATACCTACAACGGCACCGATAATCAGGTTAAGCTTATACTTGGGACTACTCGGAACCGACGCAGCAACGGGAGTACTGTAAATTTCAATCGTCTGACGAGGAGCCATCAGGCGCATTCTGTCAACGATATAGTCATTCTCCAGCTTATCGTAGCGAGCCTTTTCAGCACTATACTCCTGAAGAGCAACCATCACCTTCTGGTCCTCCAATGTTTTCTCACGCAAGCGACCACGCGCCTGACGGAAACGATTTTCCAGCTCCACCAACTCTGCTTTCTTTACTTCCAGTTGGTCCTGCATGGCATCTCGCATACCCACCAATTCAGCGAAAAGCTGAGTCTGAGTACTCTTGTGCTGCTCAGCAAGACTCTTCATGATGGGGTGATTTTCACCATAACCGGCAATCAGCTTCTGGTTGCGGAGCTCCTCCTCTTCGCGATAAGCCTCATTGAGCTCGCGTACTCGTGCTGAACTGTACGACTCAGCCGAAAGCAAACCGGTGCGTGTAACGTAGCTGAGAAGTTCCTCATCCTTAAGCGTCTGAAGTTGTGCCACGTGCACCGTCATCTGAGAAATCTCAGACTCAAGCGTAAGCTTAGAAGAATTCAACTGATTAAGAGCCTGCTCCTCAGCGGCAGTCGATGCGAGCTGCCCGCGACCATCCTGCGACCATATCCCCTGAAGGTACTTACCCGAGCGAATGTACTGGCGCACAACATCAGCCTTACGCTCAAGTTCATCCTGACGAGAGCGCAGCACCTCATGACGCTTACTGATAGCCTCATTAATCAGCAGAAGTTCCTTCTCTTCACGAACTTCCTTATAGCACTGAGCCACAGCCTCGCACATGCGCTGCGCCACACGAGGGTCAGAATCCGTCACAAATACATCTACCAGATTCGTACCCAAAACCGGCTCCACTTTAATAACCTGAGCAATCTGCGCAGCAACAGCCTGCTCCGTCATACCAAGCTCATTGGGCAAATCAAGTTTGTTAGCAACGGCAATAAGATTTTGCTCCGACACCAGTAACTGGAACTGAGTCGTCATATAATCATAACCACTCGCTTCCGCCTGAATGGGATTAATATCACCGCCTACCGCCAAATTAATCAGGTCACGCGGCATCTTAATCTCAAAACGCATAGTACTGGTGTACCTAGGCGTCATCATTTTCGTAATAATAGCGCAACTCAGGAACACCAAGAAGAAAACCAACAGAGCCTCCTTCCACCTGTTCTTCAGAATTTGCAGGTAGTCCTGCGCATGAAGAATTGCCTCCGTCTGCCTTATCTGCCCATTTTCTGCCATATCAATTTACATAAAAAGGAGTGGAACTCTGCTATAAGTAAAGTTCCACTCTATGAATTAATCTATCATTTAGAAAGAGTATCTCAAACCGGCAGATATGATATTGCGATTGTAATCATACCCCTTACCGTCACTGATAGTGTAAGAGTAATCCAGAGTACCGGTCAAAGTCTCGGTAAAGACATAATCCATACCCGCACTCAGTGTCACAGCCGTGCGATGCCTGTTCGTCAAGCCATTCGTTCCCTTGGAGTAATGAGCATCAATCAGCGAAAGCCCCCCACGGAAAGCCACCTTCGGAGTATAAGCATAGCGCAGGTTCACACCGGCTCGCCATGTCATATCCGATTTATAATTACCGTAGTAATTATAGGTACTCACGTTCTCGTTCGAAAGAGAAACGTATGCCGTTGCCGTCAAGCCCTCCGTCAGCACCCGACGATAGGAGGCGCTCAATGTCGGATACAAATCCACACTGCCGTCAACAATCTTCAACTGGGTACCGGCCGAGAAAGAGCAGGAAGAAATCGGACTGAGTGCATGCGTAACCGAGCCGGTCAGGAAATAACTCTGTGAGTCATAGCCCTTGCTGCGCATTTCATAACGAGCACGAAGGTTGATACCGTATGTCGTTCTCTCCGAGGCTTTATAACTGAACCCTGTACCGAGCGTATAGTAGTAACGGTCATCATACTGATAATCAGAGTTCAAATAAATATTACCGCTGAACGCAAGCATGCAATTCCAGGACCAACGCTCATCCAAGGCCTGAGAATACGTGTTCGAGATATTCCAATTTATGCAGTCGCCATAGCTCTGATAACCGGATATACCATTAGAATACTCAGGCTGAGGCGTGAATGTAAACCCAACACTGAGGCTATACAAACTGGTAGGCGTTATGGAATGAGTCAAATTAGCATTAAAAGCCACATCCGAGAAGAAACGATGATCTGTCCCGTGGGCAGTCTTATTGTACAACTGAGCACCTACTCGCGCATTGTACGAAATCTTCGTTACCGACTCATAATCTGCGTATGCAGCCTCTACACCAAAGCGAACAAATGCACCGCCTTTCTTATTGTTCTCAGCACAATTGCTGTTATCGTCATAGCCTACATTCATGTAGGCATTGTAGCGAACGGCATACGACTCCGGCACACCGATAGCCGGAGCGGAATCATAAAGCGAGAAGGCACTCGCAGCAGGAGCCAGAGCACCACTCAGAATAAGAATTTTATAAATCGAAGACTTCATATTTCACACTATCCGTTATTTCAACATTATCTGTTCGGGCTGGTCGGATCGGGAGTCACGAGAATTTCGAAGGGAGGATAGAAACCGGAAGGAGCGCCATCATCATGGCGAGGAATATCCGGGAAGTTCATCACCTCATTCACCGTCTGCTCAGGCACACCATCCTCCAGCGAGGCCTGATAGAGAGCATTGAGCATATCATAGAGCTCAGGGTGCATACCATCGGGAGCCTGAGGAGCATCCTTACCGTTCTTACCGCCCTTATAAGTGCGCACATAGGCAGAAAGATTTCTACCCAAGTCGGGACGCGCCATCAATATCGAACGGAAAATAGCCGAGCACTCACCGGACTTCCAGTTCGTGCGCTGAGCCAAAATATCTTCATAAATCTCAGCAGCCTGATCAGGCTCAGCCTTTACCGCTTTATACACAGCATTGCAAATACCGCCGAGGGAGGCCTTCGAATCCGGCGCTGCGGCAGCTACCGCGGCATCCCTCTCAGGACCAGCGTTGACACAAGGTGACAAAGTCACCCCCAAAAGAAGGGCAGCAGCAAGATATTTTGTCTTCATAATACATTCAGAGTGTTATGAGAGCGGGTAGCGGGAATCGAACCCGCATGATCAGCTTGGAAGGCTGGAGCTTTGCCATTAAGCTATACCCGCGATGTGTTACCTGCGCCCATTCTACATATTTTCTTAAATAAGGCAAGACAAATTTTCAATTTTTATTTTTTTTATTTTATCCTTGACTTCATAAGAAAATCGAACTATACTCCCGCCGCAACGAAATGCGGGCGTCGTTCAATGGTAGGACGCGTGCTTCCCAAGCATGAGACACGGGTTCGATTCCCGTCGCCCGTATAACCTCAACCTCCGAAAAGCTGAGCTTATCGGAGGTTTTCTTTAACTTTCCCTAAATATTTTTACCCGATAGCAAGATATTCTCTTGACAAGCCTCATTTTTTTAGTTAACTTTTCCTTACGAATTAACGCATCATAAGGGAGCATTATGCCAACCGTGGACCACAGACCGCAATCACCTTACCGCCAAATGGAGCTCAGCGCCCATGCAGCGGAGGGAGAAATGCTCTCACCCGAGCGCGTACGCGAGCAGGTGGAAAAACTGCGTATGCAGGCAGAACTCTTTGAGCAGCAGCGACAGCAATCCGAGAGCCAAAGCCGCGAACTGGAACAAAGCACCCTGCGCAAAGCACGCTTCAATGCCGACCTGAACGAGCTCGGCATGAAAATCCACAACGCCGTACGCCGCATTGAGCGCGAACTGGAATCCATGAGCAAGGAGCAGCAGGAACTCGAGCACGTGTGCGAGTGTTTCAACCACCACCTGCAAATACTCTCCACACTCCAACCGCAGATGTGGCCGCCGGAGGGAGTCTCGGAGCGCATGCGCGAAGCCCTGCCCAAGCTCGACCTTGCCGAGAACGATTTTTCCGAGGCCTACGCCCTGGGTCACAAGTACCACCACACCGACATCATGCGCACGAAGCCGGGCGAAAGCGCCCCGGAGCGCCTGACCTGGGCCCGCCTGAAAGAAGAAATGACCAAAGGCTTCTTCTACCATCTTCCTCTTTTCCTGCTGATACTCATCAGTTGGGTTATCTACGTACTTATTACCACCCCCTGACCGATCCTATATATATAATATGGCACACGACCGCATGAGCCGCCAGAGAGAGTTCGAACTGATGGAGCAACAAGCCCGCTACCGTCAGGAGCAGGAACTTCGTCGCCACAAAGAATATTACGAGGATACCTGGTCACGCCCCAACAACACCCTCGGGCCACACGAAGAAGTCGTCGAGAAACGCCGTCGCCGCAAACACGTCGTCATCGCCACCGGCTCCCCACAGACCCGCAGTGTGCTGGGCGAAAATCTCATTCTCCTTGCCGCACTCGTAGCCTCCATCTACGGTCTTTACAGCCTCTGCATCTACCTCCTCAACCAGTAAAAGCGCCACGGTCATGGAACAACCCCATATCGACGTAGCCTATATTGCCCGTCTGGCCAAACTTGACCTGACAGCCGACGAGACAGAGCGCTTTTCGGCCGACCTCAATCAAGTACTTGCCTATGTCGCCCAGCTCGAGCAGTGGGACACCTCGGACGTCCCCCCCATGTACCACCCCCTGCCCGTATTCGACGCCGTGCGTGAGGACATTCCCGGAGCGAGCCTGAGCAACGAGGCAGCCATTGCGAATGCCCCCTCCGCCGAAGAAGGCCAGTTCCGAGTACCCAAGGTCGTCGAGTCCGCCCACTGACAAGCCAAGCCCCCTTTTCCCCATGCTCAACGGTTCCATCACCTACTGGCGCCAGCAACTGACCTCCGGTGCCATCACCCCGACCGAACTGGTGGAAGAGCTCTCCCGCTCCATGGAAGAGCACAACCCCGCCATCAACGCCTACATCTCCTGGGACAAAGAGGCAGCGCTTGCCGCCGCAGCCTCAGCCGACCTCAGCCTGCCGCTCGGCGGCATCCCCATCGCCGTTAAGGACAACATCTGCATCAACGGCGCACCCACGCGCTGCGCCTCCCGCATCCTCAACAACTTCCGCGCACCGTACGATGCGACAGCCGTCTGCCGCCTGCGAGCCGCCGGTGCCATCCCCTTCGGTCGCGCCAATATGGATGAGTTCGCCATGGGCTCCTTCGGCAAGAACTCCGCCTACGGTACCACGGACAACCCCGCCGCTCCCGGCCACGCCCCCGGCGGTTCCTCCAGCGGATCCGCCGCCGCTGTTGCAGGCGGTATGGCCATCGCCGCTCTGGGTTCCGACACCGGCGGCTCCATCCGCCAACCGGCCTCCCACTGCGGCATTGTAGGCCTCAAGCCCACCTACGGCCGCATATCCCGCTACGGCCTGGTCGCCTTTGCCTCATCCCTCGACCAAATCGGCCCGCTCACCCAAAATGTCGAAGATGCCGCCCTGCTCCTCAACATCCTCAGCGGCCACGACGAGAAAGACTCCACCTCCTCCGTCGTCGCAACAGAAGACTTCACCGCCGGACTCGGCAAGAGCATTAAGGGCATGCGCATCGGCCTGCCGAAAGAATACCTCTCCGACGGCAACGACCCCGCCGTCACCGCAGCCCTCAATTCCGCCGTACAAAAGCTCACCGAGCAGGGAGCCGAAATCATCGAAATCTCCCTCCCGCACGCCGAGGCCGTAGTAGCCGCCTACTAC
The DNA here is from genome assembly GCA_030535875.1 of Akkermansia sp. Taxonomy (GTDB): domain Bacteria; phylum Verrucomicrobiota; class Verrucomicrobiia; order Verrucomicrobiales; family Akkermansiaceae; genus Akkermansia. Next base: position 16,110 of record JAUNRC010000028.1, read on the forward strand.
ATCATCGCCTGCGCCGAGGCCTCATCCAACCTCTCCCGCTTCGACGGCATCCGCTACGGTCACCGCGCCGAGGGTACCAACGGCCTCGATGAGCTCTACAGCCGCTCACGCGCCGAAGGCTTCGGGCCGGAAGTCAAGCGCCGCATCATCCTGGGCACATACGTACTCTCCAGCGGCTTCTACGACGCTTACTACGCCAAGGCCCAGAAAGTCCGCGCCCTCGTAGCACAGGACTTTGCCGGCGCCTTCGAAAAGGTCGATATCATCCTTGGCCCCGTGGCTCCCACCCCGGCCCCTGCACTCGAAGGCACCGACATGACCCCGCTGCAAATCTACCTGGCCGACATCTACACCATCCCGGCCAACCTCGCGGGCCTTCCCGGCATATCCGTCCCCTGCCCACAACCGGCAGGAGCTCGCCCCGTAGGCGTGCAGCTCCTCGGTCGTCACTTTGCCGAGACCGACCTGCTGCGCGTAGCCTCAGCCCTCGAACAAGCTCAGGCATGACCGCACCCGTCTACCTCAGCATAGCCGGCTCGGACTGCTCTGCCGGTGCCGGCATACAGGCCGACCTCAAGGCCGGCTTTGCGCTGGGTTGCTACCCACTCACCGCCCTGACCTGCGTCGTGAGCGAAGTACCGGGCAAGGTAGAAGGCATCGTCGCCATGGAGCCCCGCTTCGTAGCCGATCAAGTGCGCATCTGCCTGCAACATTTCCCCGTACAGGCCATTAAAACCGGCATGCTCTACAGCCCGGAAATCGTACAAGCCGTCACCGCCGAACTGACCGACTTCACAGGTCCCATCGTAGTCGACCCCGTCATGATTGCCACTGCCGGCGAGCCGCTCATCCTGCAAGCCGCCATCAAAGTCTACGAGCAGAGCCTCATGCCGCGCACCACCCTGCTCACCCCCAACCTCGACGAATTGCAACGTCTGCTCGGAACCGAGGAGCCCATCCGCACCGCCGACGAACTGCAACAGGCAGCCATCACCCTCACCCGCCGCTACAACTGCGCCGTACTTGCCAAAGGCGGCCACCTCGAGGGCGACACCTGCACCGACATCCTCGTCCTGAAAGAAGGCACCGCCTACCGCTGGTCACACCCGCGCACCAAGAACATCTCCACCCACGGCACAGGCTGCACCCTTTCCAGCGCTGTTGCCGCCCATCTCGCTAAGGGCCACGACATCATCGAGGCCGTTGAACTCTCCCTCGACTACATCACCCGCGCCATCGCCCACTCACACAAACTCGGTGAACTCTGGGCCGTCAACCACCACGGCTGAGCAACTCATTGCCCCTCCGCCGGACGTATGCACAACTGGCCGAGCGTCTCATCCTTCCGGCCGACGATATACATTCCGGCCAAGCGGCGCTGCGACATGCGCGGCTTGCGCAAATAAGACCGATACACCTCACCACTCACCCGGTGACAGAGCACAAACTGCACCCGCCGAGGCCGAAAATGCTCCGGCGTAAAGTCATCACAACGACAAGTGGCCCTCTCATCCCCTATCCCCAACAGCGCGCAGTAATGCCGCCATGCCGGCCCGTGCCCTCGCTCACGCTCATGCGCCATCGCCAGAGCATGCGCCACCTCGTGCAGCACCGTACGGCGCACCATCCCGACATCCTTTGCAAGATAAGCCGCCACATAATAGCGCGAGAGCGTTATCCGCCGCTCCCGATATCGGCAGCAACCCAAGCGCCGCACAGCGCGGTCCCAGCCGAAGTCCCAGCCGTTCAGCCCAACCGCTGCCAAACAAGCATGAGCGTATGCCGCCACCTCCTCCGGCACCGACCACTCCCCACCCACGGGCAACAAATATGGCTCACTCCTCCTCATCATCCTCTTCGGCAGCAAGCAAGACTTCTTCCTCTTCATCTTCCTCCGTATATGACTTACACCGGCTGCGCGTACGCAGCGGAACAAGCGGCAACTGAGCCAAGTGAGGATATTGCTTCATCAGCTCTTCCAAGCACAACTCCACGGACGTAACAATAAAATCCGTCCGATTCACGGCGTTGAACTCACTGAGCACCGTCAACTCCTCGACCACATCTTCCGGAAAACTCATCACCACCAGACGCGTTGCTTTATCTTCATCCGTCATAGCTCAACTCACCATCATGCTCACCCTCCGGCGAGCATGTGCAGTCTATCACGACTACATTTCCAAGGCGAGCATTTTTTTCGGTCATTTTTATCACAATAGCGTTACAGTCGGCCATTTTCCTTGCATGGCACAGCCCCTCTGTGCTAAAATTCGAACCGTGAACGAACGTTGCATACTCGTAGCGGAGGACGATGCGCCCATCCGACAAGCTCTGGCGGACAGCCTGAGCAGCGCGGGCTATGACGTTCTGACGGCCGAGGACGGCCGCCGTGCCCTCGAGCTGCTGCTCACCCGCGAGATTGACCTCGCCCTGCTCGATGTCAACATGCCGCAGCTCAACGGCTTTAAGCTCCTGAAAATTATGGGCAAAGAGTGCCCGGGCACACCCAGCATCATCATCACCGCTCACGGCGAAGAGCGCGAGCGCATCAAAGGCCTCGAACTCGGAGCTGACGACTACGTCGTCAAGCCCTTCAGCATAGCCGAACTTCTCGCACGAGTAGCAGCCGTCCTGCGCCGCTCGCCAGGCCGACAACGAGCAGCCGGCACCCCCCTGCCATTCCCCGGCGGCCACCTCGACCCCACCACCCGCCGGGCCGTCAGCAGCGACGGCAGCACCATCTCCCTGAGCGAAAAAGAGTACGACCTCTTCCGCTACTTCCTCACCCACCCCAACCGCGTCATTGCGCAGGAAGAGCTCCTGCTGCGGGTATGGGGCATCAGCACCGGAGCCGCCAAGACCCGCACCGTCCCCGTCACCCTCACCCGACTGAGGGAGAAGCTCGGACCGACGGCTGCCGCCCACTTCGAGAACGTGCGCGGGCGCGGCTACAAATGGAACGAACAAGCATGAAAAAGAAACTCGCCGTCATTCTGGCTCTTTTCTCCCTTCTGGTCATCGGAGCAGCCTTTCATCTGGCCTACGAGGCCGCCACCCTCGAAGAACGCCTCCTTCAAATCGACCGCCAAACCCAAGCCAACCGCCTGCTCGAACTCTCCCTCCCCCGCGTGCAAGCCGAGGCCAACCGCATCATCTCCCAAGAGCGCAACAAACTCGGCAAAAAGCCCCCCATCGGCCTCATGTACTACAACATGCCCGCCGGTGGCAAGGCTGACTTCAACAACGGCTACTTCATGCTCACCTCACAAGGCATGCAGTGCCCGCAAGGCGATGAAGGACTGCTGGAGTGGCTCAACACCAACCCCATGATTGTCGATGCCATCCGCCGCAAGGCCGACAACCCCGCCGCACCGGTCATCAACCCCGACAAAGAAATTCAGTACGACCCCGAAGTACACCTGCCCGTCTTCGGCGTCTACCAAGTCCAGGACCCCGCCCTGGAGCAACCCCTCAAACTCACCGGAGAGCCCGGCCCCTTCTTCATGTGGTTCTATGAAGGGCTGCTGGTGTGCCAGCGCAGCATACCGACCACTCACGGCAACGGGGCGGACGGCTTTGTCATCAACACCGAGAAAATCGCCGAGCGCCTGCTCCCCCTTGTAGAGCCCGGCCTGCTTTCCCCGGAAATCAGCCTCGTACGCCGCGGCGAAGTCAGCAACCTCTCCCCCCTGCCCATGGTTCTGCGCCCCGGTAAAGAAGTCAACCTGCCCGACAGCGCTCAGCGCGAGCAAGCTCTGCGCGGCACTGTGGCAGGAGCCTGGATTATCTCCGTGCTCTCCATCATCATCCTCTTCGGACTGCTGGCCTTCTACGCCCGTCTGGAGCGCCGCCGCAGCGACTTCGTCTCCGCCGTCACCCACGAACTGCGTACACCGCTCACCAGCTTCAACCTCTACACCGAAATGCTCCGCAACGGCAACCTGCCACCTGACAAAGTGCAGGAGTACCACGAGACCCTCTACAACGAGAGCCGCCGACTGGGCCACCTCGTCGAAAACGTCCTCGCCTTTGCCAAGCTCACCCGCGGCAAAGTACGCGGCCGACAGGACTGCGGCGCATGCAGCAAACTACTCCCCGAGCTCTTCAACAAAGTCAAAGAGCGCCTGAAGAAAGGCGGAGTGGACTGCCACCACACCCTCGACCCCCGCACCACCCTGCTCACCCTGCGCACCGACCTCCTCTCCGTAGAGCAAATCCTGACCAACCTCGCCGACAACGCCGTCAAATACGCCGAAAGCGCCCACCCCATGGTCAACATCAACGTCCTGCAGACCCACCGCACCCTCGCCATCAGGTTCTCCGACAACGGCCCCGGCATAGCCCCCGAACTGCAAAAAGACCTCTTCCGCCCCTTCTCCCGCTCCGCTAAGTCCGAGAGCGGCCGCAAACCCGGCATAGGGCTGGGACTGGCCCTCTCGCGCGACCTTGCACGCTCCATCGGCGGCGAACTCAGTCTGGAGAAGAGTGACTCCTCGGGCAGCACCTTCCTGCTCACCCTTCCGCTGGGAGAGTAAAACCATGCCGCGCCTGCACCACATCCTGTCAGCTCTGCTGCTGCTCCTGCCCGCGGTTCCGCTTCACCCCTCGGCGCAGGCCGCCCCCGAGCCGAACCTGCTCGAGCTCAAGCGCGACCTCGTCATCATCAACAACCTCACCGAGCTCAACCACCACCTCGAGCAGCTCGCCCTCCGTGCTCAGCACCGCACCAACTGCCTCTTTGCCGGCAAATACAAAGGCAGGGAGCAGGCAACCATCGCCAAGTCGCTCTGGCAGAACTACAGCCGGGCCTACACCATCACCTACCATCCCGACGGCTCCGTCCTGCTTGATTTCGAGTACAAAGACCACATCCGCCTGCTGGCCGCCCATCGCCACCCCGAGCAGCGCGCAGCCCTCAGCAAGCGCGAACAAGAGGCACTTCACGCAGCACAGGAGCTCCTCCGCCACCACATCACAGACGACATGAGCACCTACGACAAAGTGCTCACCCTGCACGATGTGCTCATCGAGCGCACCACCTACGCGCACTCCAACTCCGGCGACTGCTGTGCCGTACTGCTCGACGGCTTCGGCGTGTGCGACGGCTACAGCCGCACCTTGTGGCTGCTCCTACGCATGTGCGACATCCCCTGCCTCATCGTCATCGGCCACACCACCGAGCCCCACGCTTGGAACCTCGTCCGGCTCAACAAGAGCTGGTACCACATCGACCCCACTTGGGACGACCCCGCCACCACCGGCAGCCACGACCAAATCCTCTCGCACAATTATTTCCTGCTCAGCGATGAGCAAATCTCTCACGACCACAACTGGGACCGCAACAGCGTGCCCCCCGCCGTCGTCCGCGACTCCCTCTACTTCCGCAACAACAAGCGCTACTTCAACAACTACGCCCAAATGTGGCAAAGCGTCGTTCTCGCCATCCGTAACGGCGACACCGAGTACGAGGCCTACCTCGCCGACTTCGGCAACAAAGAGAACTTCCTCCGCAGCCTCCGCTCCCACTCTCAGCGCCACCCCGAACTGAGCGCCATCCACACCTGGACCGGCCCCGTCAACCGGAGCAAAGGCGTCATCAGGCTCACCTTCCATCACAGCGACTCCCCCACCGCCCTCAAGGACCTCATCGCCGACTTCTTCTCCGAGCTCATCAGCAGCCTCGGCAAGTTGCTCTCCGACCTCTTCTCCGCCATCACCAAGGCCATCCGCAGTTGCTTCTGACCCAAGCTCCCGCTACCCCCACAATAAAATCGCCTTTCACAGCCGATTTTTAGCTTTTTTTATTGACTTTGATATGACATTCCTGTACATAACAAAATAAGCCTCGGGGTTATTTTTGCCTCGCATATCATCTTCACAAATCCACCAACAATATGAAAAAAACACTCTCTTTACTTGCCATCGCAGTACTCGCAGTCGGCGCCGCCCTGACTACAGAGGCCAAGGATGTCGTTATCACAGCAGATTCCAGTAACGTAGCAGGGACGGCCTACGGCTCGCTGGCTTCCGGAGCGACACTTATTGATACCGCTACCGGAGGAATCATCATCTACGACGAATCTGACGATATAGATGTCATCGAAGCACCTTTCAACCTTCTTGAAGGTACGGCAGCCACCTCTCTTACTGTCAATTTGAATGATGTAGCAATTCAAGAAGGTGACAGACTTGTTATCGACTTCACCAGTATTGCCTATGGGTATCAGACCTGGGGGCTCTACCTCCAGCCTAATTACGTGGGAAGTAGTGGTGAGAATTACGACTACCTGAGAATTAACATTACAGGATTCGCCGACTGGTATCAAGAGTATGGTCCCATTGAAATGGCAGGCCGTTTTAAAATTTCATCTGACAACAGCTATATAGAAACAACAGCTTTCTACATCGCCGAAGCCTGTGACTTCAATGATGAAGGCACTCCCACAAGCCAAGGTAGCTTGCTATTCTTCAGCGAGGACGTTATCGATGATGTGGTGGCAGCCGAGGTTCCCCCCATGGTTCCCGAGCCTACAACGGCCACGCTCAGCCTACTTGCGCTGGCCGGTCTTGCCGCCCGTCGCCGACGCAAGTAAACGAGACATTGCGTACCATCAACTTCAAGCCGACCGCGGTTCCGCAAGGAGCCGCGGTTATGCTTTATCATCTTACCCCGAATAACCGCCGCCGCCCTCGGCCCGAAAGTGGATTTACAATTTACAATTTGTTGAGTTTGCAGGCTTACGCCTGAAGAAGAGCGATGCCGAAGCCCAACTTGCCGCCGCCCTCGGCCTGAAGCCGAGGGGCGTGAACGGTAGTGTAAGCTCAGCCTTAACATCTGCACCGTAGGTGCCTAGCCCAATAAATTGTAAATTGTAAATCCGTAAATTGTAAATGTTTGCAGGCTTGCGCCGGTCGACG
>JAUNRC010000028.1:23044-24007 GCA_030535875.1 Akkermansia sp.
TAAATCCGTAAATTGTAAATTGTAAATAATCCCTCGCCTTAACCCTTGACTTCCCCTCGGCAATCTGTTAAAAGAAGCAGTAACGTTATGGCCAATCCCGAACTATATATCAAGCCGGCGCTGCCTGACCGCATCTTCCCCTGGGAGAAGTACGACCCGCAGACGCGTGAAGAAATCGATGCCTTTTTCAACAGCCCCGAGATTCTGGTGATTAAGGAGCGCATGGTCGACATGGGCCGCCGCCTGTGGGCTCGCGAGTATGTAGACGGCAACGGCGGCAACCTGTCCGTTCGCGTGGCGAAGGACTTGGTACTCTGCTCGCCCACGCTCTGCTCCAAGGGCTTCATGACCGTGGAGGACATCTGTCTGGTCGATATGAATGCCGGACAGCTCTGCGGCTACCGCCCTGCCACCAGCGAGGTAAAGACCCACATCGCCATGATGAAGGAGGTAGGCGTGAACGCCTGCATCCATGCCCACCCGCCCTGCTGCAATGCCTTCCTCTTTGCCGGCAAGGTACCGCCCAACGGCATCAATCCCGAGGCTGACATCTTCCTGGGTCACATCCCGCTGGCACCCTACGGCACTCCCGGCTCCCCCGAGACCGCCGAGGCCGTCGCCAAGGCCTGCCACCAAAGCACCGTCGTCTTCATGGAGAACCACGGTGTCATCACCGGAGCCCGCCACATTGAAGAGGCCGAATGGTTCATGGAAAATGCCGATGCCTACTGCAAGATGGTCCTCTTGGCCGACCTGCACGGCGGCGGACTCAATCAGGTAGACGAGGCAGGCATCGCCGACTTCCTGCAAATCCGCAAAAACATCGGCTACGCCGTCCCCGAAGGTCAGCCCCTGTACAACATGCGTGAGTACAACGGCTATACCATGGGAATAGCAGGAAAGAAGTAATTTACAATTTACGGATTTACAATTTACAATTTATTGGGCTAGGCACCTTCGGTG
>JAUNRC010000029.1 GCA_030535875.1 Akkermansia sp.
GAGCCTTGCCCTTAACGGCGGCCTTGAAGCCCACGCCCACGATTTCAAGCTGCTTAACGAAGCCCTTGCTCACACCCTCAACCATGTTGGAGAGGAGGGAGCGGTTCGTGCCATGAAGAGCACGCAGCTTGCGAGACTCATCTGCACGGCTCACCGTGAGCTCGGTACCCTCCACAGCGGCGGTAATGCCTTCGGGAAGAGTCCAGCTCAGCTCGCCCTTGCCACCCTTAACGGCTACGTCCTGACCATTGATGGTCACGGTCACGCCGGCGGGAATGGTGATAACTTTCTTACCTACTCGAGACATAATGTTCTATACGGTTAGGGGTTGACAGGTTACCAAACGAGAGCGATGAGCTCACCACCAATCTGGAGCTTGCGGGCCTTAGCACCCGTCATCATACCGGAAGAGGTGGACACGATAGAGATACCCAGACCATTCATCACGGTGGGGATATCGGCGGAGCAGACGTACTGACGACGGCCCGGCTTGGAGCAGCGCTTCACGTCTGTAACAATGGACTTACCTTCGCGGGTGAACTTGCTCTTCACCTTGATGGCCTTGTCCTTACCCTCACCAACAACCTCGTAAGACCAGATGTAGCCCTCCTCCTGGAGAATGCGGGCAATCTCGGCCTTGATACCGGAGAACGGCACGGTGAAGCCCTCAGCGCGGGCGATACCGGCGTTCTTCACGCGGGTGAGAAAATCTGCGATAGGATCACTTAATACTGCCATGGTCGTTTATGTGTTAGGCGTTCTCTTCAGTCTTCTTGGTGGGCTTGCGGAAGGGGATACCCAGCTCGGCAAGCAGGTCGCGACCCTCATCGTTGGTCGTGGCGGATGTCACGAAGATGATGTCGAAACCGATATTACGCTTAATCTGGTCCAGCTCAATCTCGGGGAAGATGGACTGATCCGGGATACCGATGGCATAGTTACCGCGGCCGTCAAAGGACTTGGTGGGCAGACCACGGAAGTCACGGATGTTGGGAGCGGTAATGTTGATGAAGCGATCAAGGAACTCCCACATACGGGTGGAACGCAGCGTCACACGGGCGCCGAGGACTTCACCCTCGCGGAGTTTGAAGTTAGCCACGCTCTTGCGGGCGTAGGTTACAGCCGGCTTCTGGCCGGTGATCTTGGCGATTTCAGCAACGGCATCCTCAACAGCCTGCTTGCGGTCGGGGTGCTTGCCCATGCACGTAGTCACCACAATCTTCTCGAGACGGGGAATCTGGTGCACGTTGGTGTACTGATGCTTCGCCTGGAGGGCCGGAACGACCTTCTCCTTATAGTATGTAAGCAATGTAGGGGTGCTCATAATTTTAGCGGGTCAGCTCTTGGTTATTAATTGTTTAGGTTTTGATGGCTTAAGCGCGGAGTTTCAGCCTTTCGGCATCAGCTCTCTTTCTTCACATTGGAGATGTGGATGGGGCCGTCAATGTCCTTAATGCCGCCTTCAGGGTCAGACTCGGAGGGCTTGGTAGCCTTCTTCAGGGTGCGGGCACCCTCGACAATGACCGTCTGCTTCTTGGCATTGACAGACAGAACGACACCACGCTTGCCCTTGTTCTTGCCGGCGATAACGAGGACGTTGTCACCTTTCTTCACGTGGGTCTTCATCGTGTGTGTGTTTAATTGTTTATGAGTTCGCTCCACACTACACCTGTAATGTGGGGTGACGGAGTTTACACTTTTACCGCACATCCGTCAAGCATAATCTCAATTTTTTATGCTTTTTTTACACAAAATCAACAAATCAGCACCCGGGAAAGATTTTTCGGCGCGTATAGCGATAACGGAAAGTGAGTATGAGAGCCGTGAGCGAAAGCGCCACGATGAAGCTTATCCACGCCCCGGCCGGCCCCATGGCAGGTACTATAAGGTCAGTACGAATGAGGATATATGAAAGCGGAAAACCCACCAACCAATAACTGATGAGATTGCTCCAGGTGATGACGGGCGTGTCGTGACAACCGCGCAACAATCCGCTCATGAGCGCCTGCGTGGCATCCGCAATCTGGTACACGGCACAATAAATCAACAGCAGCGAGGCGACCTCCACAATCTCTGCGGAGTCGGTGTACAGCCCCACAATGTCCCGCCTGAAGATAATCGTAAAAATCATCATCACGGTCACAAGCGCATAGGTCACCATGAAGAGCGTGCGCACCATCGCCGAGAAGGCCGCGGCTCTGTGTGCTCCGACATGGTAGGCCGCACGAATGGAGGCCGCTATACTGAGGCTGAGCGGCAGCATGAAAATAATACCGCTCACATTGATGGCGACCTGCTGTGCGCTCACAGCCCGCTCCCCCAAGGGGGCTATAATAAGGGTCACCAGACAAAAGAAACTCATCTCACAAAGAGAGGCCACACCCACCGGCAAACCAAGCTTAAATGTATGGCGCACCAAGCGCCAATCAACCGCTCGCCATGCCAACATCTGCACGGCACGCCGGCGGTGCTGTGAACTGCCCAGCATGATAGCCAACATAAGCAGACACATAGCCCAATTGATGATAGCCGTTGCCAATCCGCACCCTGCACCACCCAGCTCCGGGAAGGGGCCTGCACCGAACACCAACGCATAGTTCAACGGTATATTCAACACCAGACCGCAGAACGACACAACCATGGCAGGGCGAGTCTGCCCATACCCCTCAAAGTTACCCATTATCACGCGCATGAACAAATGGGCCGGTACTCCCGGCAACATGTACCACACATAGAGCTGCGCCATGTCAGCCAACTGCGGATTATCCGTGGTGAAGCAAAAGACATACGAACCGGCAAAAATAACCAGCAATTCAAATACGCACAGACAAACTGCCAGCACCTTGCCGTTGTTAAGAATCAGGCCGCTCTTACTATCGGCTCCTGCCCCGCGCAGCCGCGATATCATCGCACTCAATATCGTCAGTACAGCACCACATGCAACCATAACGGTTCCGACGATGGAAAACCCCATGCCGACCGCGGCAAGGTCCAACTCACCCTTCCACCCCGCCACCACGGTATCGGTCACCCCCATTCCCATGTGCAGAAGATTACCGATATACAACGGCAACATCAACGCCATCAGGCGCCGCAGTTCATGCCAATCCGGCCACAATCCTTTTTCGCTCTTCTGCATGCTCTGTTCTCTTCCTCTTTCAGCGAAAAAAGCTCCATCAGTTGATGGAGCTTTTTTCAGATGAGCATCTGGAACGGGATTCGAACCCGTGTTGCCCGCGTGAAAGGCGGGTGTCCTAGGCCGACTAGACGATCCAGACACTTTACAGGTTGCGACCACCCTTTCGGGCCGTGCGCAGGCAATTTATCATACTCTCGCCCTTATGGCAAGCTTTATTTTAATATTTTTTGATTTTTTTACCCTTTTAAGGAGAAAACCCGTCTCTGCCGGAGCAGAGACGGGTCAGAATTACCAGTGAACCGGTTCCCGATTAGGGATTGGCCAGGCCATCATCGGGGAAGAGGCTCGGCGTAGAGGTGCCGGCGGTGGGGTTGTCACCCGTACCAACGTCGCGAAGGCGAGTGGGCTTACCGGTCGGGTCAATCTTCTCAGCGGTCACGAAAATCATCAGGTTCTTACGAACGTGAGACTCGGCATTGCTGCGGAAGAAGCGGCCTACGAGGGGCAGGTCACCGAATACGGGCACCTTATCCTCCACCTTCTGCACATTGTCCTCAATCATACCACCGATGGCGATGGTGTGACCGTCATAGATGCAGGGGTTGGAGTTGATGTAACGACGGCTGAAGATGGGCATATCGATGCGGTTCTCAGTAAGAACGATGTGCTCAATCTGCGTGTCGTTAGCAACACCTGCGGTGATGGGCGAACCGTAGTTCACGAAACCTTCGAAGTTCACAACCTTAATCTCGAAGTGGTTGAACTTGATGATGTCGTTACCCTCAAGCTCGTCAACCTTAAATCGCATCACGATACCGACTTCCTCAACAGCCCACTCGGAGGGGTTGGCCGGAGAGGCGATAGGCATGGAAGTCTGATTATAGTTGTTGTTGTTGTTGTTGTTCGTGGAACCACCCAGCTCAGGAGCATCGTAAGCGGAGGGGTAGATGAAACGGCGAATCACCTCAATCTTGGCGCAACCGTTATCACCGCCCTGGTCACTTGCCAGCGGGTCGGGCTCGGGGGTGTACTCGAGTTCACCGGGACGGGCTACCAGACTGGGAGCAGACATGATGTCAACACCCTTCTTCTGGGAAAGACCGCGCATAATCATCTGGAAGGAACCCTCGTTGTAGATACCCGAGAGAGACAGGATGCCGGGAGCAGCGGAACGGGCGGTGTTGGCAGCGGCTGAGCCGGCGTTCACCAGAGAGTCCATGGAGTTACCGCTCAGAGCGCCGGAACCGGAGCGCAGACCACCGGTCATCAGACCATTGGAAATAGCGTCGTTCACGCTGGAGAGGGAACTGTTGCTGTAAATCGGCCAAGTACCGTTGTTGGTGTGGTTGTTGGTGTAGGCATTGCCACCGGTGGTGACGAAGTCCTTCATCGTGCGAAGGGGGTCGGAGCTGGTGCCGTTCACACCGCCGAGGTAGGTGGAGCCGTTGTTGGAGACGGAGAAAGGATTGACCACCCAGTCGAAGCTGAGTTCTTCCTCATTGGTCTGAGAAACTTCGACGAACTTAGCGCTCACCTTAATCATCTGGGGCATCTTGCGGCGGTGCTCGTTGAGAGCTTCTTCCACAGCATCAAGATTGTCCGGGGTGTTCATCACGGTGAGCAAGCCGGTACGGGTGGAGTAATGAGCACTGGCACCCTTGCCGAAGGTCACACCTTCTTCCTTCAGAGCAGCCATGGCATCAATCCCCTTGCGACCGGGTGCGCTCTCGGTGTCCTCAAAGCCACCTTCATCGCCCTCATCATCGCCACCTTCACTGTCGCGCTCAAAGAAGTCGCGGGAGACCTTCCACTGACGACGGAACATACGCTCCACGCCGGAGCCGGTCTGGTACACCACGATGGCGGTGTCGTCCACACGGTACTGGCAGTTAGCCTGATGGCAAATCATCTGAAGAAGTTCCTTAGCGGTCACGCCGCGAACACTCAACTTGGGCACACGGGCCTCGGGGAGAGTCTGAGCAACAACCTGCGGCTCGCTCTCCTCGCCTTCCTCATCGATAGAGGCCGAAGCAGGCGGAGCGCTAGGAGTCGGTTTCTCGAATACGAAGTTAATCTGGATGCCGTTCTTACGAGCCTCTGCGCGCAGGAAGTCGAGAGCATCCTCAATCGGAGTATCCTCTAAATTCACCTCCGAAATCTGCATCTTGCTCAGGTTCTGATCATTGGCAATCTGACGCTCGGAGACGGTAACTCCACCGTCAGCACCACCAATCTCAATGTCAGGCAGTTCCTGGGGCTCCTGCTCTTCCCAAAGGGCGTCCACCTCAGCGAGAGCCTTGGCACGGAAAGAGTTGCGAGCGGAACGATAGTAGCTCATACGGCGCTTGGAGACAGCCTCCTGACCGGCACGGGCAGCCTGATTGTAAGGGTCAATCTTAATCACCTGAGCAAAGGTGCTGTAAGCGTCATCATACTTACCGAGATCATAGTAGCCATAAGCAAGGGTAAGCAGACGGCCTACTTCCTCAACATCGTTCACATGCTGGGGTGTGAGAGCGGGATTGTTGCGAATCGGGTCACGCAGCATGGAGAGGTCGCGACGAGCGCGCTCGTTGTTGGGGTTGCGGGAGAGAACATCCAGCAGAAGCTGCTCGGCATCATCATAACGACCGACCTTGGCGTATTCACCGGCAACGGCGATGGAAGCATCACCGATTACATCGATAATGTGCTCCTGCATGCGCTGAGTGGCAGGTGCCTTGGGGATACGGTTCCAAGCGGACTGGAACTTCTCGAGAGCAATGGAGTATTTGCCGGACTTGTAAGCATCGCGGCCTTCCTGAAGAAGCTGACGAGCCTCCTGCTCCATAGCGACGCGGCGAGCGCGCTCACGAGCATTGATGCTGCTCTGCTGACTGGTATACATTGCGGTCGGGCCAACTTCGCTCGTACCGGCTGCGGTCGACGTGCTCAGGTAGCCATCCGTACCGGCCTGCACAACGGGGCAGGTCAGAGCCATGGCAGCAAGCATCATCGTGGACTTTGAGGTAATGAGAGGTGCGTGGTTCATGGTAATATCTAAAATATGACAGAAAACTGTTCAGATGTAAAGTCTACAATTCAAAAAAGTGTAAATTTGTGAGAGTTTTTGTTGTTTTTATGCCGGAAATGGGGTTATTCTGCGACTTTCGGGACGTTCATCTCGCTTTCCGCGCCCTTAGGTTTGATGTTCACGCTACCCGAAGCATCGACGGACTTAAGCTCGCACACGATACCGTTTGAGCCGGGAATTTCGAAAGTAGCGCCCTCGAGCACCTCAAATTCGCCGTCCTTTGTACCGGCGGCAGGACCTGCGGTCACACGAAGTTTGACCTTAACGTCCTTTACCAAGTAGCCTTTAACGCCCTCCTTCCCGTAGTCAGAGGCCGAACGGGCGGGAGAGCCTGCACGAACAGTGAACTCCTTGGCACGTCCGGGAATGCCGTTATCGCGAACTTTCAGCACCGATTCCGTAGAAGAGCCAAAGGTTTCCTTTTCAAAACCGATAACTTCGAATCGCTTTTCATCGGACTTATTTTCCAGAAGGCCGAAAGTCATACCGGGAGTACGCTTACTGAAACGAGCCACCACCTTGGAAGAACCGGGAGTAGCATATATGCGCACATCGGCCTCAGTCGGATTGGAAGAGTACGCCAGTCCGGAGTCCACGGAAATAACGCCGCCACTCGTCACGGCATCGCCCACCACAACCAGCTTGGGAGTCTTGCCGACCTGCACAAGCGGGGGCAGACTCTTCGCATCGCTGGGGTTGGTCTTGGCATCGAACTCCTCGCGATTAGTGAAGCCGTCCTCATCGCTGTCTACCATCAGAGCATCGCGACGGCTCATCACATCGCGCAGGCCGTTAGAGGTGAACCAATGATTGGGAACATCCGCATGCACATTGGGCGAGGAGGGGTCGTAAATATCGATAACGATCGTGTCCTTACGAGCATCGTCATTCACCTGCCAGAGCTCAGGAGAGAAGAAGACGGGCGCATAACGAGGCTTGCCATTGATAGTGGCACCTTCGGGAGCAACGTCTTTAATCACGGAGTTCTTTTTGCGCAGAGCCATCGCCTCATCAGCAACCGCTGTCAGCGCCGCCTCAGCCTCGGACTGCGAGACGTTCAGGCGAGTTTGCGGACGATCAACCTTAGAAGCGGACATATTGTACACGCCGAAAGCTCCGGCCGCAACGCCAAGAACGATACCTGCGATAAGGGCACCTTTGCCGAAATCTGTCTGTTCAGCCATATTAAAAATCAGTAGGTGGTTAAAAGGTTATTACTTCTTGCTTGCGTTGGGGGTGAAATAAATCACTTGGAGTGTGATGTAAACACGGGCCAATTCATCCGCCTTGCCGGTAAGCTGCGAGGCAATCTCCCCTGCACTGACGGCAGCCTGTTCGTCCCCGTTAAGGTCAGCCCCTTGGGACGGGTCAGACAGCGGTGCCTGGTAGTTCCCCTTATCGGGAAGGATGGCATTCGCCGGAGCGACATGTACACCCGTCACCTGGAAGAAGAAGTCCTTGTCAGCAGCCAGAGAATTGAGCACCTGCGGCAACACGCTCACAGGAGCCTCCGCACCGGTGGTCACCTCACTACGCTTAGCATCGAAGGCCACTTCGATGGCAAGCGGCAACTGGCGCTTCTTCTTCAGCTCTTTAGCCTCGGGCAGAGCCGTAGCGCAGAAAATGCGGCTGATGCGGGGAGCTCCGGCATCCACCACCAACTGAGCTACGCGCTGAGCGGCCTTGAGCTGGAAGTAGTGGTAAGGAGCCTCCTCAGGCGTATCCGTATTGTCACGGAACCACTTCATACCGAGCTCGCGAGCATCGGGTTCGATTGTGCAGCCCTTCTGAGCGGCGTGATTTTCAAGTTCGCCGATAGCGGCACGGGTTTTCTTCTGCAACTCCACACCTTCGATAAGCTTACCGTCACCCACGCACTTGTTCTCGTAGGTTTCGAAGTCAGCCTTAAGCTCCTTGCAGACATCGGCGACCTTCTTAGCTGCGTTCTTCACAGCCTTGCGGGTCGAGTCGGTGGGCGGGAACTCATCGGACTCGAAATTGCGGACTTTTTCGTTGATTTCATCGAGCTGCTGCTTGGCGGCGGAGCCATCAGACATTCTGCCGCAGCCATAGTACACCAGACCACCAAAGGCCAAGGCAAATACGGCTGTAAGGAGAGCCACTCGCTTATTTTCCAGAATATTCATGTAAGATTAAGGTAAGGGTTACGCGTTTATCAGTCTTTGATTATGCCGGGTTCCGGGCAGGGAATGGGGGTCTTCAGCGGCATAATCATCATGAACTTATCCGCATACTTAGGCACCTTATTACCGGCCTTCCAATCAATAAACTTGAAGAAGTGAGCATCCTTAGCCTTCAGCTCGGCATCTTCGTAAGCGAAGAGCGAGTCCGCGCTCACCTGACCGAACTGCACGCGAGCCAGCGAACGCACGGCATCGTGATGTTCCACGTTGAGGTCATTACCGGGCTGACGAACAGCATAGCCGCTCACGTAGACAGCCGTAATCCTGGGAGTTTTGCTACCCCTCTTATTCTCCGACTTAACTTCATTGATGGCGGAAGACTTACCGTTCTTGTTCGGATTTATCAGGGTATTACCGGGAGCCTCCTTCACTTCCTTCAGTGAAGTGCTCTTCACATCGTAATCCACCAAGGGCACGAACTCCGTAAACCAGTACTTCACCGAGGCACCGCGCTCGGAAATCTGCTTGATGATATCAGCGTATGCCGTGCGCAGGGCGTACTGCTGCTGCAGTTCCTTCAGGCTCTTCACGCTGTTATCGTACTTATCCTTATCACTCTCAATGCTGCCGGCAATAGCCTCGAGAGATTCCACAGCAGGCTGAGCGGACTTAAGCATCTTCTCGGCATCGGCAGCAGCACTATCGGCCGTGAAGGCAAATACACCGGCACCTACCAGAGCAATCACGCCACCGGCAATCACCTTGGGCAACATCTGCAGCTCAGCACGTTCCTTACCCACACTCGTCGGCACAAGGTCAATACTGAACTCACCCACACCGGCTCCGCTCACAGCAGCACCGGCGATGGGTCCCAGGCAGAGAGCATCCATCCCGAGAGCCTCTTCATCGACCTTACTGCCGATGGAGAAAGCTGCTAACGGATTGAGGTACTCAACTTCCAGATTAAGAGTACTCTGCAGGAACTCCACAGCGTAGGGCATGCGAGCGCCGCCACCGCAGATGTAAGCCTTCACCGGGGCTGTACCCTTGTACTGACCACGGTAGTGGTTGATGGTGCGCTGCACCTCAGAGCTCAGGCGGCTCATGGCATTGCGAATGGTGGTGGCAAGGGCGGCCTCCTGCTCGGGCAGGTTGTCGGTAAAGCCGTTGCCGAGTGACACCATACCGCTCTCAATCTTCATCTTTTCAGCTTCGCGGAAGCTCAGGCCGAACTCACGGGCGATGCTGTTGGTGATGAAAGAACCGGCGGCCGTGACGGAACGGGTGAAGAAGCGCCCGGCCTCGGCAAAGATAATATCGGTGGTCTTGGCACCGATATCAAGAATCATCACCGGCTGCTCCTCATCTTCCGGATAGCTCACACGGAAAGCATTGTAAAGAGAGGTAATGGAGCAGTCTACGCTGCGGGTCTTCAGACCGCTGCCTTCCACCTGACCGTTCAGGCTATCCAACACATCCTTTTTAATCGCCACCAGCAGCACTTCAAGCTCACCGGTACCGCGGTCGGGCAATTCCTGATAGGAATAAATGATATCATCGAGAGGGAACGGTATATGCTGCTGAGCCTCATAGCCCACCTGCTCCGCGATATTATCCATATCGAGAGCCGGCAACTTAATGAAGCGCATGAAAACCTGCTGCCCGGAGACGACGTTGCGTACATCGCTCCCCTTCACTTTCAGTTCCGTCACCAACTCAGCAATGGCGCTGCTCACATAGTCCATGCGCATGCCCTCCTCGATGGGGTCGAGGAGAATCTCCCGGCGGGCATAGCGCGAAAGCGCAAAGCCCTTACCGGCGGGAGTGAACACACCCATCGTGACGCTTTGTGCGCCGATTTCGAGAGCGACGGTTGTCTTGTATTCAGCCATATAAATTCAGTAATAAGTTAAAATGGGGTCTGTCAGCGACGACGGCGGCTGCTCCTCTTGGAGCGATTGCGACTACTGCGGGAAGATTTATCTTCATCGGGAGTGACCGTGCTGTCGGAGGTCGACGAGCTGTCCGTGGCAGAGCTACCGCTGTCGTCATCATTCGTAATGGCTCCGCTCTCCGTTGTCACAGGCGTGGTAATAGTGGGAGTATACTCACTTCTGGACGATACCGAGGAGGAACGGGCTTCGCCGGAGACATCCACCTGAGTGCGGGGAGCCTTAGCATGCACAAAATAGGCAAAGGGTGTCTCGCAAACGGCCAACAACTCACCATCAGCCTGCGGGAATTTCTCCGAATCCACCCACGCCTTGCTCTTGGAAGGCACCTTGGGATCATTTACATAGCATTTATAATCATATACCTTCTTGTCTTCATTCGTATGAATAGAATTCACCCCGCGATGGGTAGCCTCCAGCGCAATAGCGGCAATCTTCAGATTAGCCTTGTCGGCATTAACGGGGGCAGGGCCATCCTTATTAAGCTTGGCTGCATTGCGAGGAGAAACGTAAAGATCAACCGTAAACTCGCAGGCTCCGACCATATTCGACCCTCCCTTAGACTTCACATCAAGCTCCGTCTCTTCTTTCAGCGGAATATCGATATAGGTAATATCCTTTGTTGCCCGAACATAGCGAGTCGTTTCTCCCTTGGAATTCTTGGGAATACCAACCTCAAAGAGAACATGCGCCTTAATATTGAGTTTATCGATAAAGTGCGGAGTAGGAGCCGACTTATCCTCAGGCTTGAGCTTCTTGTTAAACTTACCAATCGCACGTACAGGTATGCTGATAACCTGCCAATCCGGCACTGCCGATGTATATTTGGAATCTATTGTCGGAGTCTTGAGAGTTACGTTGGCAGGAAGGGCAGTAATCTGGTTTTCCGTCAGCTTTTTCACTACTTCAGGAGCTTTCAACGTCACGCGCACCATAGAAGCATCGAGAGCGGACACCGTCGTAGCACCGCACGCAACCGCAGCAATTGTGGTCAAAAAAATGTTTTTCATAATAAAAATTCAGATGTACGTTATATTTATACACAATCCCTCCCCGCTTGGCGAGAACAAACTGCTATCTGACGCGTTTTTTTTGAGAAAAACGCACATTCGGACGGACGCGGTGGATTTTCTGAGGCATAACCGGACATTTGAGCTTGTGAGCACAAGCGGCTTGTGCTATAAGCGGTGACGAACACCATGAACCCGCTCGCCACCTACATTCACAACCTCGACCCTGTTATTCTGGACATCCCCGGCACCCCTCTGGCCGTACGCTGGTACGGACTGGCCTACGTTGCCGGATTTGTACTCGGTTACATGGTACTGCTGCATCTCTCCAAGAAAAAGCTCTACTGCGTCGAAGCCGAGAAGCTCGGAGATTTCATCACGGCGGTGTGCATTTTCGGCGTGCTACTGGGCGGTCGCATGGGCGAGTTTCTCTTCTACTGGTTGCCGGAGCACGGTCTGAGCGGTTTTCTGAACGACCCTCTATGGGTTCTTCGCGTATGGGAAGGCGGCATGGCCTCGCACGGCGGCATACTCGGTGTACTGGCGGTTGCCATTTGGTACGCCCGCAAAAACAAGCTCTCCCTTTGCGCCGTGAGTGACGGTCTGGCTATTGTCTGCACCATCGGCCTCTTCTTCGGCCGCGTAGCCAACTTTATCAACGGTGAACTCTACGGGCGCATCTGCTCCGCGACCAATGCCTTGGCCATGAAGTTCCCGCAGGAGCTCTTCACTCTGCCGGCCGATGTGCAGATTCGAGCCCGTGTCGCCATTGATCACGCACTCGGAGCCCCGGTAGAGAGCGTCATGCTCAAAAATGAGAGCGGTCAAATTGTTGAGGGCTATGCAGATGCCATTCTGCGGCTGGGGCGCGAGAATGCAGCAGTCAATGAAGTCATCGGCTCCTTCCTCAATCCGCGTTACCCCTCACAGCTTTTCGAGGCATTCGGCGAGGGTCTGTTCATTTTTGTCGTACTCATCAGCCTGCGTCTGCTCCGTCCGAATGCACCGGCAGGTATATTCAGCGCACTCTTCTGTTTCCTCTACGCCGCAGCTCGCATTACCTGCGAGTGCTTTAAGGAGCCGGATGCCAACGTGTGGTACGGCATCACACAGGGGCAATACCTCACCATTGTTGTTGTCGCACTGGGTATTGCCTACCTCATCGCAGCCCTGCGCAACCGCTCCATCTGCAAAAAATTATAATTTTTTCAAAAAAAATCAAAAAAAAGCTTGCAAAGTGCGGCGAAATCGTGTAAACTTCCGCCGCACGCTGCTGATGAAGCAGCCTGCAAATGGGTAGGTTCCCGAGCGGTCAAAGGGGGCAGACTGTAAATCTGCTATCGTACGATTTCGATGGTTCGAATCCATCCCTGCCCATTTCTCCCATGCGGAGGTAGCTCAGTTGGTAGAGCAACACCTTGACATGGTGGAGGTCGTAGGTTCGAGTCCTATCCCCCGTATCCGTAGAATCTGTAGCGCGACATGCTACAGATTTTTTTTGTACACACGTCGCTTCATTCAGGCGCGAATGGCCGTGAGCCACTGCACGCCTTGCAGAGTAAAGCCGCGGGCAAGCATGCGCCGATGCATGTCTGCCAAGTGCATGGCCCCGTAGAAAACAGCCAGCCGACTACCGGTCGGCGCCTGTGCAAGCTCGCGATCCAATACCGTAAAACAGCGCTCGTTGCGCGCCACAATGATGGCGCGCTGCTGCAAGCGCGAGCCGGCCGAGGCCGAAGCAAGCGCCCTGACCATCTCCCGTCGCAAGGCAGGACGGCTCAAAGCCGGCAGGCTCAGCACCCTGCCTTGCTGCGAAGCAAGCTCCTCCGCCAAAGCATCGCAAGCGAGGGTCAGCCAGCTTTCCCCGCGTTCCGTCATAGCCTGCTGAAATTCCTCCGAGCTCATATCGGCAAAGACCATCTGCTCCAGACCATAATCCACCTGCTCCGTTTGCAGGCTCAATCCCAGCAACTCCGCCATAACACGATAATACTGCGCGAGGGCCTCTGTACTGCGATTGCGGCGCTGCCCCGCTGACATGAGTTCAACCAAGCGCTTTTGCTCTGAGGCAGCACTCTTCCCTTCTGCCACTTTGCGCGACAAGCGCAACATTTCGGGCACGCCTTCCCCGTCGACCATCTCGTAGAGTACCTTATCGTATCGGACAAAAGCCCGATTGAGATTACGATAATAACGCGCATCGGCCAAATGAACGGCTCCCACCAAATCCACCGTACGACCGGCAGCATCGGTATAGCGCGCCACAGGAGTACACAAAGACTCGCGACCATCCGGCTGCACCCGGTGCAGAACCAAGCGCGAGGGGTATGCCTCCGCCATGCAACACAGCACCGAACATATCACCCATAAGGCAAAAAAACATCTCATCATCATATCAACTCGGACTTATTATCATTTTTACGGGAGCCATTCCAGCAGCACGCCGTCACCTGCCGGCATGACCAATTCAACCTCCAGGCCCTCGCCTCCGGGCAGGCACTTTCCGAGAACATCCGGCGCCGTGGGATTGAGCAGATGGCGCATGCGAAGCTCCTGCAGACCACGACCGGCCCAGTTCAAAGCATCGGTCGGAATAAAAAGGCGGGTGTGCATTTCTTCATTCGGATGGAAATTACAGACAAGCAAAACTGTTGCGCGAGCCTTACGATTGTGGCGCAGGCAGGCATACGCCCGGTGCCCGGAAACCGTCTCGCCGGTCAGTCGCCCAAAGCCTGCGGTCTGTTGGTTGGCCCAGTTAAGGCCATAAAAATTGCCCTTACTCAGCGCCGGATGTTGCAGCAGCGGCAACAATCGCACGCAGAACGCACGCAGAGCAGCCTCCTCCGCCGTGAGCAATGCACCGTCATATTTTCCGCCGTGGCTCCAGTGCTGCAAGCGCGGCAGGCAGGTATAATCAAAAATGGAGGTACGCCCATTGTCACCGCCGTACCCGCCGGGGCCGTCCGCACGTTCACCGACTTCCTGTCCGTTATAGAAAAGCACCGGAGCACTCACAGCTCCGTAATGAGCCAACATGAGCGCACGCGCCACCGCCCTGCCCTGCCCCGCCCAATGCTCGGGAGCAGCCAATCGCGGCTCATCGTGGTTCTCCAGATAACGCACGCCGCAACGGGCCAACACTTGCTTGTCGTGCTGGCAGCGGTCAAGGTCATTCGCCCAGGATGAGCCCTCATACATGGACTTCATCAACTGATACGAGGTACTGTCGTAAACGGCATCGAATCCCGCAGCAAGAAGGCTCTCATGAACATCACCCCGGCACAGCGACATGTGGTCATTGTAGGCTTCGGCCATGAAGCACACCCCATCATCACGCAATCGCGAATTAACGATAACATAGCGCCAGAACTCCTCCGGCACCATGTGAGCCATGTCGCAACGGAAACCGCCCACCCCCATCTGCTGCCAGCGGGCAATCACCTCATCCATCAGTCGCCAGGTTTGCGGCACATCGCCGGCAGCAGCGAACTCCCTCGGCAGACTGCCGAAGGCCGGAGGCCCGTTCCGATAATCCGTACCGTAATTCAGCTTAACCGTCTCGTACCAGTCGCAGGGGTCGGGAGCCCAAGTGGCGGCATTGTTGCCGGTCACTCGACCGCAGCCCCGCTCGGGTACGAACTCGCCTTCCGGCAGCTCCATAGCCCGCCCGCTCTCAGAGGGCTCCAGATAATAAAAAGCGTTATCACGCGCAAAAAATCGACTACGGTCATCCGTCCGACCGAAATCACACTCCGGTCGCAGCACGGATTGGTATGCACGCGAAACATGATTGGGGATAAAATCCATCATCGGCACCATTCCCCATCGGCGCACGCGCACCAGCAACTCGCGGAACTCCTCCAATCGATTATCCGCCTGCACCGCCAAATCCGGGTCAACATCAAAATAATCACTCACGGCATAGGGACTGCCGGCAAGCCCCTTCACCACACAGGCAGGCGCAGCAGGCAGGCCGGGATATTCCGTCCGTGTGGCATGGCGCAGCACGCCCGTGAGCCAGACATGGGTCACCCCCATCTTCGCCAAAGCCCGAAGCGCGGCATCATTCACCCCGGCGAAGGTTCCGCAACCATTCTGCTCCTTACTGCCCCACGGCACACCGCCTTCGTGAAAATTGGAGAAGTGGCGCACAAAGAGCTGGTAGATGACGGGTCTCATACGACTTTCAGTTTAACACAAGCTCAATCCTTCAGGCAAGCAAAAACCAAAACGGACATCCTTATCATTCGACTCTACCCTCACGGCCAGAGCCACTCCGCGTCGGGAACATCATCCCGACGCGATTCAGCGGCATAGCCAAAGGAGCCGGCATCCGGCACATCATCGTCTTCCCGATAATGGCGCTCCTCCTGCCCGTAACGACGCAGGTAATTGACCACACCGCGCCCCACCGTCTCGGCATAGTGGCGCGCCGTCTCGTCATGACTCAAGTACTTAACGTGCTCTCTGTTATTGAGAAAAGCGGCCTCAATCACGGCTGCGGGAATGCCGGCATCATCACAGGCATTCATCCACGAAGCGGAGCGCTGAGCATCGACGCTGCGTACCTGCACCTGACACCCTATTCCGCCATTTGGCATACCATGATTGAGCACCTCCTGTTCCAAGGTATCGGCCAGAGTGCGAGCCAGACGCCCGCCATTATATTTATTGCAAATAATCAGGCTTTTGGAACCGCCTCTTCGCCGCCAGCCGCGGGCGCTGTTATGATGAAGGAAAATGGCACAGCTTGCCTCGTTCTCAATAGCGTAATCTGCACCGGCTATACCACTCCCCACTCGGTCGGGGAAAAACTCCGACGGCATGCGCCCTCGGCTCTCCTGCTCACAATGGTAAACATCCGCTCGCTCAGCATAAGAGCGTAAAGGCTCCCTCTCAGGCTCCTCACCACGGTTTACCACAAGAACCTCGTAGCCGGCATCCTCAATCACCTTCTTGGTATAGTACACATAACGGTACCACCAGCTCATTTCCTCCACGCGCTGTCCGTTCACCGCACGAGGAGAACGGGCACCCTCGGCTCCCACACAATGGCCGATATCCAGAACGACCGGCCCCTCTGCCGAGCCGCGGGGAGTACCACAACTGCTCAAAATAAGCAATATCCCGGCCAACAGAGCACAGAGTGGGAGCATTCTTTTCATAACGGCGCACACTATATCGCCCGACCATGATATGGTCAAGCCTAATTCACCCGACATCAGCAGTTAGTGCGACATCAGCGCGCCGACAATCCCCTGCGCAAAAGATGAAACAGCGCCAGCGTGCGGGGCCAATCCGCCGGCGAATCGTCGCTCTCGGGGAAGAGACGCCCCTCAGGTATACGTGCATAGCGCTCCTCGGCGCGCGAATGCGTCAGCTCTCGCACACCCACCGAAAAGATGGCCCCCAAGGCAAGAAATTCCCGCGCGAGTTCATGCGGGCCGTTCCAGGCGTGCAACAACACGCGAGGCAAGGTGTTGCAACGTGCGCGCTCACGAAGAATATCCAGCAGCTCCGGCCAGGCATGCACACCGTGCAGGTGCACAAGGCGGTCATGACGAAAAGCCGCTCCGAGGTGGACATGCAACAGCACACGCTGCGCCTCCAGAGTATCGCGATGGCGGGCAGAGGCATCCAACCCGCTCTCCCCTACCTCAGCCTGAGGATAGCGGCTCAGCCATTCATCCAGAGCAAAGGCCAGTTCTGCCACGTCAGTCTCGTGCGCATGCCAGGGATGGACCCCGAAACAGGGCGTCATCCCCTCCGTTGCAGCTACCCGCGGCCAATCCGCCATCGTAACGGAGCAGAGCGAACCGCCGGCGGGATTAAAATGATGGGTGTGATAATCTTTCATCGGAAATCAGGTAGTTGCCCTTCTTCGGCAAAACTGTAATAAGGCTTGGAGCGCTCCGGCGTGGGAGCACCGATGATAACGTGGTCCTTCAGTCGCAGGCAAAGTGTGGCCGCCGCTGCGCACATGCTGCGCGTGAACTCCACATCGGTCTTGCTGGGTGTGGAATTGCCGCTGGGATGGTTGTGAACCAGCAGCACGGCAGCGGCATTGGCCATGAGCGCGGGACCGAATACGTTGCGAGGATGTACCATCACGCGGGTCAATGTCCCTGTGGCGATGCGCTCGTGGCGAATGAGCATGTTGCGGGCATCGAGCAGGAGCAGCAACATTGTCTCCTGCGCCTCATAGCGCAGCTCTTCCACTAACAGATTGTAAACATCTTCAGCGCACTGTATACGCCGCCGCGACACATCCTCACGCGCAGCACGCCGCCCCAGCTCAAACACCGCAGCAAGCGTAGCCGCCTTGGCCTTGCCGATTCCTTTGTGCAAGTCCGCGATGGGTCCGGCCTCCATTGCTCCCAGAGCAGCCAATGAGCCGGCAGCCTGTTTAAGCCTTGCCGCCAATTCCAGCACATTACAGCCCTTCAGGCCGGTGCGCAGGAAAATGGCCAGCAATTCCTCATCGGTCAGCGATGAACGTCCGTTGGCAATGAGTTTTTCGCGCGGAAGGGTTTCCGACGGCAGGTCCGACAGCCGCTGAGTACCGCTACTGTGCTGTTCCATATTGTTACAAAGATGTTATCAGGAATAAACAACCACCTGCCGTCCCTCAATTTACCGGGTTTGAGCAGGTGGCTGTTCTTACAATTTCTCAGGCTGCACTCAGGGCAGTTCCATCATGTCGCCTACAATGTAAAGAGACTCGCGCAAAATCGGGTCAAGATTGGAGGGATAATCCACATTATCCTCCAGAGCCTCCTCAGGGTCCTCGGCCTCTTCCATATACTTATCCTCATCATCCTTGCTGGCGATGGGCAGCTTGGCGCTCTTCACATCGCTGAGGGTAAGGCGATAAATGGTAAGGTTACGGGCATCATCAGAGGCCATCTTCTCATAGCGCTGCTTGCGCTCCTCATTATTGGCACGCTGGATGTCACGCAGGCGGGCATCTTCCGCGGCGCGAGTCACTTTATTGAGAGAGTCCTTATTCTCCTCAATTTTCTGACGGCGATAATCGATGAACCACTTGCTGTACTGCAAGTCCTTATCCGCGGCCACACGAGCGGCGCTGCGCTTACGCAGTTCCGGCAGAATGCGGGCGATGCGCGGGTTCTTCACATAATGTCCGGCAGGTGCAATCTCATCGTAAGGCATGGCATAATCCTGCTCTCCCTCACCAATCTGCAGAGCAGCGGTCGACATCGGCAGCACGATATCGCTCACCACACCCTTCAACTGAGTGGATGCTCCGTTGATGCGGTAGAACTTCTGCACGGTCACCTTAATCATACCACACCCTTCACGGGAGGCGAAGTAGGGCAGGTAATCCGCCAGACTGCGAGGAATTTGCACCGTTCCCTTGCCGTAGGTGGACTCATCACCCACCACCACAGCACGACCGTAATCAGCCATGGCACCGGCAAAAATCTCGGAGGCCGAGGCGCTCAGCTTGTTGGTGATGACGACAACCTCACCGCGGAACAACTGACGACCGCTCACCGTCAGGCGCTCCACATGGCCGCGTGAATCACGAACCTGCACCACGGGGCCGGCACCGGTGAAGAAACCGACCATCTTGCGCACCTCCTCCAAAGAACCGCCGCCGTTAAAGCGCAGGTCAACGACCAGCCCCTTCACGCCTTCCTTAATCATGCGCTGCAACAGCTTCTTTACATCGGAAGCACAGCGCACATCGCCGCTGTCGAGGTCGATGTAGAAAGAGGGCAAAGTCAGTATGCCCACGCGGTAGGGCTGCTGCCCCTCCTTGTGAACATCCACAATCTTAGCGCTGGCAAGTGACTCCGACATGGGCACCTCATCACGCACAATGACGATTTCCTTCTGCTCACCGCTCTCGGCTTCCAGCACACGCAACTTCACGGCCACGCCTTTCTTACCTCGGATAAGGTCTACAACTTTATCGATGCTCATGTACATGATGTCGGTCCACTCGCCTTTATTGGCGGTGTCGACAGCAACGATGCGGTCACCTAAGCGGAGCTGGCCGTTTTTCGCGGCGGGGCCGCCCTTCACAATGCCTTCGATGCGAGTGGAACCGTCGTCATCCTCCCTCAACTGAGCGCCGATACCGACGATGGAGGCCTTAATCATGTCCTTAAATCGCTGCTCTTCGCGGGCACCCATGTAATCGCTGTGAGGATCGTAAGTACGAGCCACGGCGTTGAGGAGGGTGGAAACCATGTCCTCTGTGTCGGCCTCCTGTACTTCGTTACGCAGACGTTTGATGCGGGCCTGTAATTTATCGGCCACGGGGGTCTCGTCGGCATTGGGGTCGGGCTTACCCTTTTCACGAGCCAAGCGAGCGACATTCTCACGGCGCAGCACCTCCGTAAGCACCATATCATCAATCATATCGCGCCATGCCTGATTGAGTTCCTCATCATTGGCAGCGCGGGGCAGCTTGCGGCGTGAGCGCGGGGTGGTGCGCTCGCTGTCAAATGCCGGCAACTCCCGACTGTACTCGCGCAGCATTTTCTCCGCCTGATTGATGTGACGCAGAGCTCGAACCGAGAACTCCGCATAAAGCTCCGTAGCAAGCGTGCGAGTCTCGCCGGCAAGAAGATAATCACCGAAGGAGCTGGCGTATTTATCACGCAAAGCATTCACATCTGCCTGCGTGAAATAAAGGCGCTGCGGGTCGACACTCTGCAGATAGCACTCCAAAAACTTTTCGTACAAGTCCATCGAAAAACGCTCTCGCGAGAAATGCGCATTCTGCAACACCAGCGAAAATTGCTTACCGATTTCATCATAATCCGGTGCTCCGTGACTGACGGAGGCACACGACACCAACGTAGCCGCGGCAGTCAAGGCCAATGTGCTGACACGGCTTGCCCAGTTCCTGAGGGGAGTTATCTTCATTCTCATTGCTATCTGTTATGCTAAACTTTACGTTGTTCTGCCGCAAAGATTATACCTGCGGCATCACCATGATTAATTACCCTCTATTTTACGTCAGATATGCACAATGTCTATCTAAAAGACTGCTTAATGACACAAACTCCTGACATTCGCCCTGCCAATATACAGAAAAATACCCCCTGTCCCGCCTTTAACCACGGAACAGAGGGTCGAAAATCTTAACTGAAAGATATATCAGGCCTTGGCCTTACGGGGAGTGCGAACCTTCACCATCTTGCAACCGAGAGCGGCGACAAGTCGGTCAACCTGCTCCTCATATCGGCTCAGGCGGTTCTTCACTTCCTTCAGAGAGGCCTCAAGATGTGCGGCCTTAATCTTGGCCTTACGAGCTTCATTCTTCAGAGAACGGCTATCGGCATCCGCAGGAGCGACAGCAGGTGTGCTCTTACGACGACCTTTCGGCTGCGGCTGGAAACGTGCCATCATGGCATCCTCAGCCTGCTTCTTCCAAAGCGATATCAGCGTGGGAGCAATCTTCTTCTCTTTAGCCACCTTCTGAATGGTCGTTTTCTTGGAAAGAACGTCTCGTACTATTTTCAGTTTCTCTTCAGGTGTATAACTTGCGCGATCTTTCATGTTAAACAAACTTTATGTGGTAAGAGTAGAATAGCACTCTACAACAATTTTGCAAGTAATTTTTTATATTTTTGTCTTATTCCCCTCACTTTTTATATGAAAATCGGGCGTATTTCAATATATAACATTATATAACGGACGATTTTATCAAAAAATCCGCCATTCTCGGCTTCATAAGCCCATTCCCACCTGATAAAAGTTAGAGAGATAACAAAGATAACATAAGTCTATTTTTCCTTAACACCCCCATAAATCTGCGACAAAATGATATTAGTTTCGCACATATTATTCCGCAACAGACAGAATTGCGACTTGCAGACAAAATACGAACATCATACAATATCCCTGTCGATACGCTTCATTTCAACACCATGAACATGCTACTTTTCGGCGGCAGCGGCCGCACGGGACAAATTGTACACCGTTTTGCCACGGCTGCGGGCTGGCAGGTAACGGCACCGAGCCATCACGAATGTGACTTGCTGCACGCCGGGGAGCTCAGCGACTTCGTTCTCAACAGTGGCGCTCAGGCCGTGGTCAACTGTGCTGCCATCAGCGGACTTGAGGCATGTATGGACGACCCGCTCTCAGCCCATCTCATCAATGCCGTTGCTCCGGCAACCATGGCTCTGGCCTGCCGCCATACCGGTGCGCGCTTCGTTCACCTCTCCACCGACTATGTGCTGGAAGGCCACAAAGCCGGACTCAAAGAGGAACACTCCCGCTGCAAACCCATCAACACCTACGGCGAGAGCAAACGGGAAGGCGAACTTCAGGTAGCCGAGGCTCTCAGCAGTGCTCTTGTGCTGCGAGTCTCATGGATATGCGGCAACCCGCACAAACCGTCTTTTGTTGAAAGTTGCATTGCCGGTGCGCTGAGCGGGCGCCCTTTATCAGCCATTGCTGATAAATATTCCCTGCCGACGGATGCTGAGGATATCGCGCGAGTCATTCTCGCCTTACTCCCGCTGTCGGTCAGCGGCGTGCTGCACCTTTGCTCCGGCGGCGAACCGCTCAGTTGGCGCGACTGTGCACATATCGCGCTTCAATCACTCGTCAGCACATCCGCCCTGCCCTGCTGCCCTGAGATTGCCGCTCAGAAATTGGCTGAGGCCCGTTTCTTCCGTGCTGAGCGCCCACGACACACTGCCATGAGCAATCAAAAGCTCCTCAGCCTCGGCATCCGCATGCCGTCGGCAGCCGAGACCCTTCGGACGGTCGCGCTCCGTTACCTGAACTTCCTGCAACAACAGCAGGTTATTACTTCAACATCTCAGGTGTAACCTTGTAGGTAGCGCCACAGCGCGGGCAGGAGGCTTCTATATAGCCCTGCTCCGAGAGCAAATCGGCAAAGTCCTTCTGCATGGTACGAATGGTGGGCAAAATCTTATCAATCGTACAGCCGCAACGGAATGTGAACTTGCGAGTCTCCAGCACCTTGAGTTCCTCGTTTTTCTCCAGCTCCGCCACATCAGCCGCTGTCAACTCACTGAGCCAATCGTGGTCAGCTCCGGGTTGCGCCGTAATCAGAGCAAACTGATCACCATCAAGTGCAAAGGCCTTCGCCTGACGCTGCTCGCTCTGGCGGTAGAAATCCTCGACCCATTCCGCCATCGTATTGCCCGGCAGGATAATGACTGAGGTCTGCGGCTCCTTGCCGGTGCGCAGGTTCTGAGCAAAAAGCATGTTCTGCTCCGGCTCACGCACACCTTCGGTAAAAACTCGCCCGATGACGTCCTCGGTCAGCGAGGAACCCGACACGAAGTAATTGGCTAACATGGGGTCTTTGATATTGAGCGTCCATGCGTGATATTCCTGCCAAGGGCGCGAGACAAGGTGCAGCGTGAACCACGCGAGCAACTGCTTGAACATGGTATCCTCCGCCTCGGCATTGCGCCGGTGGTGCTGCATGAGGTGAAGATAATAGTCCACAAACAAAGGCGAAAAATCCGCGCGCAACAACAGACAGTTGCGGTGGCGAACAAAAATGGCCTGTACTGTGGTAAACTCTTCGACGGGTTGTTCTGTTTGCTCAGTCATGATGATGATTAGCTCCCCCTTATAATAACGCGCCAATCCGTCCCGGGCAAGCCCAAAATCCATCATCACCGCTATTCGTCATTTCCCGAAGTGCTCTCCGTTCTCTGACCGAGGAATATATCCATTCGGTCATGTCGCTTAGGCGGCGGAGTGCCACATTTTATCGCACGTCGATACCCTGACAACTTTCGCACTTCAGACTTCAGAAATAAATTACAGAACCGTGCTCCGTCAGAACGTGACAGTCGTAAACGATATTGCCGCAACAATCCTCTGTTCACAAGACGAACAATTGTATTGCGCGAAACGCCCAACAGAGCTTGCGCCTCCTTCGCCAACATAAATTTCGAAGGCACTTTATCATGCACCGGTTGCCGCGCAACGGCAAGGGCATTCACCTGCTTCCTGTCCCAATAAATAGCAGGAGGATACGGTCCCACGCACACCTTGCAATGTCTCACCTTGCAACGATGCAATATAGTGCGTGCCGTTGAAGGCAGGCACCGGAGCATGTCCGCCGCCGCACGCGATGAAATGCCCCACATCGGAACTTTGTCCAATATAGGCTCTATTCCCCGAACATAGCATTCTTTCGGCGACAGCATATTGGCCGGATAAATCACGCCCGGTATATCAAACAACTTCGCACCTCCGGCGCCCTGAAGCGTTCGAGGCAGATAATTTGCCCTCTGTACCATCAGGTTCGCCCCCTTTCTGTTGTACATTCCCTGAGCCTGTTCTCCTGCGCCATAGCTTCCGATTTAATGTCGAAGCAATATACCAACCCATCAACTTTCACTCAATTAAATTACCCAAAATAATATTAACCTATAATGGCGCCTGATTTTAAGACAACCGTTTAAGCCCCCTTTTTCTTGTGCAAA
>JAUNRC010000078.1 GCA_030535875.1 Akkermansia sp.
AATAAGATATATTTGATTAATTTTGTATGACAAAATCCCAATGCGTTTGCCCTGTAAGTCGATGTGTTATATCTTGTGTGAGAAGAAAAATATGCCGGAGCTGCCATCAACCATGTCCCCTGAAGCTCAGTTGTTGTATGCTGCGTGGAGCGGAGATGTTCCGCGAGTGCAGAGCCTGTTGGCGCAGGGAATTGCCGTTGATGTGAGGGATGGTCGCGGACGTACGCCGTTGATGTTGGCTCTCAACGCGGGAAATCCGGATATTGTGCACCTGTTGCTGGAGGCCGGGGCTGATGTATGTACCTGCAATAAGGGGAATAGACCGCTGGTTGATTATGTTTCATCCGCTGCGGTCGCTAAGTTGATTTTGGAGCATTTATCACCGCAGCAACGGGGGCTTGCTGCCACTCGCCTGCTTTTTCGAGTTCCGAGCGAGCCGGAGTTGTTGCAATGTGCGCTGGCTGCCGGGGCAAAGGTCAACGCCCGCAACCGTCGGGCCGATTCTCCGCTTATCTGCCACTGCCGGGGGAACCCGTTTTCGAGCTCGGGGCGGGCATGTGTGCAGTTGTTGTTGGCGGCTGGTGCTTATCCGCATGTTCTGAACAGTCATGAGCATTCGCCCATGTTGATGGCATTGTGGCAGGATGACGCGAAGATGGTTGAGTTGCTGCTCTCTGCGGGAGTGAGCCCGAATGTCCGTTTGAATAGACGGGGTGAGCAACCGCTGCACCATGCTTACTCGGATAAGGTTGCTCGTGTGCTTGTTGGGGCCGGAGCGGATGTAAATGCGACGGATGTCGAGGGCTACACGCCGTTGATGATGGTGCAAGGGAAGAATGCCGATTTGGTTCGCTTTTTACTGCAAGCCGGTGCGGATGTAAATGCTTGCAATGCTCATGGTAGCGTGCTGGCTCATATTTGCAATCGGAGTGAGGAGGTCGCGCAGGTGTTGCGCGAGGCCGGAGCTCATTATTCGGTAGATAACCCGAACGATTGGGAGTGTGCTGTGCGGGATTCCGATATCGGTTGGTTGAGCATGCTGATAGATGAGGGGCTTGATGTGAACAGCCTGAATGAGCGGCAGGAGACATTGCTGGCCGTCGCCGCTTGGAACGGGCAGGCCGAGGCGCTTCGCTTGTTGTTGGCTGCCGGTGCTGCCGCTACTCTGAATGTCAGGGATACAGAGGAAGGGGTTACGGCTTTGCATGCCGCCGTTATTGCCTGTCGTACGGGAACTACGGCCTGCCCGGAGAATGTGGCGGCTCTGCTGGCAGCCGGGGCGGATGTGAACCTGCCCGATAGGGACGGATGGACCCCGCTGCATTCCTGCGCGTTTTATCATTTGCCGGAGTTGGTGCCGTCGCTTCTGAAGGCCGGTGCTCATCCGCACCTGCGCGACGCGATGGGAAAGAGCCCTGCCGATATTGCCGCAGAGAAGGGGTACGTTGATGTACTGCGTCTTCTCGAGGATGCTTAGAAGGTGAGTTGACAGGAGTCTGTTGCAGGGGGGGGCAGAAGCTCTGTTGCGGAGAAAAAATGTTAAAATCCTCTATCTATATCAGAATAGTTCCGAAAAATGCGGGGATGAGCAAGTTTGCGCTTGCGTTGATGGGGGTAATCATATACAATGTCCACGCGGCGGAGATGAGATTTCTGCTGCGAAATAAAACGCAATCCACAGAGATTCAACAAGATGATTAAGGTAGCCATTGTAGGATACGGGAATATCGGAAAGTACTCAGTCGATGCACTGCGTGCGGCACCTGATATGGAATTAGTAGGCATTGTACGCCGAGCCGGAAGCGCCCCCGTGCATGGAATAAAAACCGTCACCAACATCGAGGAACTCGGGCAAGTGGATGTGGCGCTGCTCTGCACCCCGACCCGCAGCGTGGAGGAGACGGCGCTTCCTCTCTTGGCAAAGGGAATCAATACGGTGGATAGCTTTGACATTCACGGCGGCATCGTTGAGCTGCGCCGTTCGCTCGGCAAGCAGGCTCAGGAGCACAAGGCCGTATCCGTCATTTCTGCCGGTTGGGACCCGGGTTCGGACTCCGTCATGCGTACCATGATGCTGGCTATGGCTCCCAAGGGGATTACCTACACGAACTTCGGTCCCGGTATGAGCATGGGCCACAGCGTGGTGGCTCGCTCCAAGGCCGGGGTGAAGGATGCCCTCTCCCTCACCATTCCTACGGGCTCCGGCGTACATCGCCGTATGGTTTACGTTCAGCTTGAGGAGGGGGCGAACTTCGCGGAGGTCGAGGCTGCCATTAAGGCCGATGATTATTTCTCCCATGACGAGACTCACGTCACTCAGGTGCCGGATATTGACTCTCTGCGAGATATGGGACATGGTGTTTACATGGAGCGCAAGGGCGTGTCCGGCACCACGCAGAATCAGATTTTCAAGTTTGAAATGCGCATCAACAACCCCGCTTTGACGGCTCAGGTTATGGTGTGTGCCGCCCGCGCAAGCATGCGACTGGCTCCCGGTTGTTACACCCTGCCGGAGATTCCGCCCATGGACTTCTGTCCCGGCGACCGTGAGGCCCTGATTGCACAGCTTGTGTAAATCGCTGAAGAATATCTTACATTCCGCCGGAGCAGGTTTGATAATCTGCCCCGGCGTTTTTGATGATAGAACTTGATTGGCTTGGGGAGGAATGGTATAACTTTGTTAAGGTGAGCCGTTTGTTGTTCGCTGAAGTCGGGTAATGAGAGAAAGGTTGAGAGTGATGAAGAAGTGGGTGATTTATATGGTGCTGATGTTGATTGCCGGGGGATTGGCTGTATGGATGTACCCCGGAGATAATGCGGTGGCGACGGGGGTGCGCTTTGTTATGGGAGCGGGGTTTTTGTTTGGTTGTTTCATTTACGCTGAGATGGAGGCTCGGTACAGGCCGAGTTCCCGAGCCGGTGATTGGTTGCAGGCGAAGTGTGATAAGTGGCGGTGTACGGCTCGGGGTGTGTTGCTTTATCAAACCTCTCAGGGAGGTCCTGTGCTGATGTTGCCGTGGGAGAGTATAGGCCGGGTGCAGGTTGGTGAGAGTAACATCACGCTTGAAGATGAAGAGAATGATTGTTTTTATTCCGCTTCTCGGAGATGAGGCTCAGGCTGTCGGAGCGCATATTCAGGAGCAGGTCGAGCGGCACAGAGCTCAGCACCGGTGCGAGGAGAATTTCGATAATTCTGTTTATTTCATGACTTCGTCCTTGAGTATACCTCTGTTGCTCTTGTTGCTCCCGGCTTTGCCCTTGCTGTTGCTTGGGCTGAGTACGCCTTTTGTGCCGGGATTGGGATTGGGGGAGTGCATGTGCTGTTTTGCGGGGGCCGGTTGCTTGGTTGTTGCCGGGTGGGATATATCGGATGAATTTTTCTGCGCTGAGTGCTACGTAGGGGAGGAGATGCATCGCGGTAAACGGGGCATCCGTTTGCGAATGAATGGGGGGATTGTTTGTTTTCTGCCGTGGAGCTGTATGGTTGATGGGGTGCGATTGACGAGTGAGAGTGTGTTCTTGCGCGTGCGCGGCGGACAGGAGGGCTTTGTATGTCGTGGTGATGGGATTCCCTTGCCGTTGAGACGCATGTTGTGGTTCTCGCAATTCTGGTTCCGTCGAGTGTGCCGATTGGGGGCTGCGTTCCTGTCGCTCTTGCCGGCTTATGTGTGGTGGTGGTACTGGAGTTGAGCTTTTCTCCGTACAGATGCGGACAAAGAAAAACGCAGCTCCGAATCGGAACTGCGTTTTTGTATGAAAACTTTTGCTGTGGTGCAGCAGGGAAGGCTTAGCGAATGGTCTTCACGGTGACAGCCTCCTTACCCACACGCTCGCGCAGGTAGTTGAGCTTGGCACGACGAACCTTACCGCGGGTCACAACCTCAATCTTAGCAATCTTGGGGGTGTGTACGGGGAAGGAGCGCTCTACGCCCTCGCCGTAGGAAATCTTACGAACGGTGAAAGCCTCGTTCACGCCGGCACCGCGCTTGCCGATTACAATGCCCTGGAAAATCTGCACGCGTTCCTTACCGCCTTCGATCACGCGGCAGTGAACCTTTACAGTGTCACCTACGTTGAAGGGAGTTACGTCGTCCTTCAGTTGTTCTTTTTCGATGGTATCGAGAATGTTCATCCTTGTCTCCTTGTGTACTAATAAATGTTTCAGGAGCCTTTCGGCTCTGGCGGTTGCGGGAGTGTACACTATTTTTGGCTTCTTGGCAACCCAAATTTGTGCAGATGGCGTATTTTTTTTTATTTTTCTGTATTTAAGGGCTCCTGAGAGGGTGAAATCAGGAGGTCGGCGAGTCGTTTCCGCTCCTCGTCGGTGTAGGGGGCGGGATTGATGAGGTCGGCCTGACGACGGGAGGAGATGCTGTGCAGAACGGCACATATCCCGGCGGGGCCGCTGATGGTAAATCGCCAGTGAAGGGTGGTGGTGCCGATTTTCAGGAGCTCTGCCTGCACGGTATATTCATCCCAGAACTTCAGCGGCGCTCGGTAGTCGGCCTCGATGTGAACGCGCGGGTAAGCGTAGTTGTCGGGTCGAAATCCGCGGGCGTTGAGGGCGTAGAGTTCGGCTTCTTCCATGTAGCGGAAGTAGTTGGCGAAGTGGACGATGCCGGCGGCATCCGTCGCATGAAAGGGAACTCGTCCTTTGTGGATGAAGGGAGGCATGGGGGGAAGGGCCGGGTGGGGGTGTACTTGTTGCTTTTAATAGTAATACTGGCGTGATGAGGCGGTGCCGAAGCGGCGGCGCAGGTCGTCGGAACGGGCGTTCCAGCCGGCATCCTGCACTTCGCTGATGTTGATGATGTCGCCCTCTTTGTTGGTGCGGATGTAGAGCAGGGCCGTGCGACGACCGTCCGTCACGGTGAGAAATCTTGTGCGGCTGTCAAAGATATCGTCCACCGAGGCGACGGAGAGGTCGCTCTCGTCGCGCAGTTGTGAGCGGTAGGCGGCCGGAACATCTTTGAGTCGGAGCCAATGTTCGGCCTGTTGTCTGTTGAGTCCGGCGAAGAGTTCTTTGTCGGAGATGTGTTTCATGACCCGGTAGGCGGCATGAACGGCCGGGAATGTGGCTTGTCGGGTGCCGTCCGGCAGTTTGCGGTATTGGTACATGGTTTGCAGGTCGCGTTGCAGAGCCTGTTGTTCATCGGGTTGAGGGTAGAGGAAGAACCATAGGATGATGCCGATGACGAGGCTCAGCCAGCCGGCGTTTTTCCAATTGCTCAGCAGTCGCAGGCGGCGCAGGATGGCACGGAAACCGCGCAGGCGCTCTTCATCCACTCCGCCGAAGAGGAAGTTGGGGCGGGCTTTGCGCGGGTTGGCCAGAATTTTCCTGACAGTCAGTCCGGTGGAGGGGTCGAGGACGTCGGCATCCACATGGTTGATGTCGTCGGGCTCCTCTTTCTCCGGCGGGTAGAGGAAGCGCAGAACCACCAGTCGGGTGAACATGGTGAGTCCCAGCACACAGAACATGTAGGTCATGCCTTGTGCCAGTTTGCCGTCATCGTAATCAAACATGGGGTGAACCAGTTCCGGCATGCGAGCTGTCAGTACCGGCCAGGCTATCAGGGCTGCTCCCATGACCAGCAGAAGCGAGGTGAACCATACGAGGTTGCGGCGAGGTCCTGCTGCACTCACCAGTTCCATGAAGAGGAAAGGTACCAACCACAGCCAAGGGCGAAAGTCCTCGGCTGTCAGGCCTTCGGCATAGTCCGCAGCCGGGTCGGGCGCTATCAGGCTGAAAGGGTAAGAGAACACGTAGAGCAGAGCGATTGCACCTGCCGTGCATAAGATGGTACGCAGTACGATGGAAATGTACCTGAGCATGTTCTTATTCTATGCCCATGTGGTTGTGTCTGTCAAGTTCCCGTATGGTCATGATAGTGAGATGATATTTACAATTTACGGATTTACCATTTACAATCATTGCCATCCCATAGAGGCACGATAACGAGCCTCTATGGCGCATGATTGC
>JAUNRC010000030.1 GCA_030535875.1 Akkermansia sp.
CGTTGACAAGGTTCTGGGGTACTTGTTCGAAGTGGGAAGGCTCCATGGAGTAGGAGGCCAGACCCTTGGACAGGGTACGGATGTCAGTGGAGTAACCGAACATCTCAGCAAGGGGTACGTCGGCGGTCAGCACGCACTCGGCACCCTTGTGCTCCATGTTCTTAACCATGGCGCGGCGACGGTTAAGGTCACCCATGATGTCGCCCTGATTCTCGGCGGGAGTTACAACTTCAACGGCCATGATGGGCTCAAGCAGCACGGGAGCGCACTTGGCAAAGGCGTTCTTCATAGCGAAGATAGCGGCCATCTTGAAGGCGTTTTCGTTGGAGTCAACTTCGTGGTAGGAACCGTCGATAACGTCTACCTCTACGTCTTCCACGGGATAACCGGCAACGGAGCCGGAGTTCATGGCCTCATTCAGACCGGCGTACACGGCGTTCATGTACTCCTTGGGAATGGCGCCACCAACAATCTTGTTGGCAATCTTCAGGCCGGTACCACGCTCACCCGGGCGCATGGCGATCACCACGTCACCGTATTGACCACGACCACCGGACTGCTTCACGAGCTTGCCCTGTACGCGGTCGGCGGACTTGGTGATGGTTTCGCGGTAGGCAATCTGGGGCTTACCGGTGTTGGCCTCTACCTTGAACTCGCGCTTGAGGCGGTCCACGATGATGTCGAGGTGAAGCTCACCCATACCTGCGATAATGGTCTGACCGGTTTCCTCATCGGTCTTCACGCGGAAGGTGGGGTCCTCGGCGGACAGGCGCTGGAGAGCGTTGGACATCTTCTCCTGGTCGGCCTTGGTAAGGGGCTCCACGGCCATGGAAATCACGGTGTCCGGGAAGGTGGGGGGCTCGAGGGTGAAGTCGAAGTCATCGGAGGCGAGGGTGTCACCGGTGGTGGCATTCTTCAGACCCACGATAGCGGCGATGTCGCCGGAGTATACCTCGTTCACGTCGGTGTGGACGTTAGCCTGAATCTGGAGCAGACGGCCTACGCGCTCACGCTTACGGGTACGGGGGTTGTAAACGGTGTCGCCCTTGCGGATAACGCCGGTGTACACACGGATGAACACGAGGGAACCCACGAACTTGTCGGCCCAGAGTTTGAAAGCAAGAGCCACGGGCTTGTCGTCGTCAGAGGGGATGATTTCGCGAGTCTCGAAAGTCTCGTAACCATTCTCATCAAGACCGGTGGCAACAGTGCCGGTTACAGTGGCAAGCTTAGCCTCAAGGGGGGAGGGCAGATAGTCAACCACAGCGTCGAGCAGACCCTGCACACCCTTGTTCTTGAAGGCGGAACCACCGGTAACGGGGACGAACTTGTTGGCGATGCAGGCGCGACGGATAGCAGCCTTGAGGGTGGGAGCATCGATGGGCTCCTCCATGAGGAAGAGTTCGGCGAGCTCGTCGTCAACGTCGGCGACAGCACCTTTAAGCTCCTCGAGTGCGGCCTCACCAATCTCCTTCAGCTCGCCCTCAAGATCCTTCACCTCGTAGGTGGAGCCCAGACGGTCGGAGTCGGCATAGAAGATAGCCTTCTGGTTGACCACGTCAATCTGGCCGCAGAGCTGGTCCTCAGCACCGATGGGGATGAGAACGGGAGCGGCGTTGGCACCGAGCTTGGTGCGGATGTCGTTAAGAACGTTGTTGAAGTTGGCACCCGTACGGTCCATCTTGTTGACGAAGCAGATGCGGGGCACCTCGTACTTGTTGGCCTGGCGCCATACGGTCTGGGTCTGGGGCTGTACGCCGGCCACACCGCAGAACACAACGATAGCGCCGTCGAGCACACGCAGGGAGCGCTCCACCTCAGCGGTGAAGTCCACGTGGCCGGGGGTATCAATAACGTTGAGCTGGAAGTTCTCGTTCTCGAAAAGCTTGCAGCAGCCCTCGGCAGGTAATTGTTTCCAGTTTGTTGT
Organism: Akkermansia sp.; assembly: GCA_030535875.1. Lineage (GTDB taxonomy): Bacteria > Verrucomicrobiota > Verrucomicrobiia > Verrucomicrobiales > Akkermansiaceae > Akkermansia. The sequence goes on from JAUNRC010000030.1 coordinate 1,928, forward strand.
TACAGCGGCGGAGGTAATGGTAATACCGCGTTCCTGCTCCTGTTCCATCCAGTCGGTCGTCGCAGAACCCTCGTGGGTCTCGCCGATCTTGTGGATCATGCCGGTGTAGAAAAGGATGCGCTCGGAAAGCGTGGTTTTGCCGCCGTCGATGTGAGCAGCGATACCGAAGTTGCGGTAGCGCTCAAGCGGGGCCTTGCGGTCAGGACTGCTAACACTAGCCATATATCAGAAAAGTAATATGAATGTTTTGGTTTTCAGAGATTACGAGAAAAACTCCACACCGGCATTACCAGCGGAAGTGAGCAAAGGCGCGGTTGGCCTGGGCCATCTTGTGCACGTCATCGCGCTTGCGGACGGCAGCACCCTGGTTGGCAGCAGCCTCTTTAATTTCATTGGCAAGAGCCTTAGCCATGGGGATACCCTTGCGGTTACGGGCATAGTTGATAATCCAGCGCATGGCAAGAGCCTCGGAGCGATCGGGAGCAACCTCAAGCGGCACCTGGTAGGTAGCGCCACCTACGCGGCGGCTCTTCACTTCCACACGGGGCTTGGCGTTCTCGATGGCGCGGGTCAGCACCTCGAGGGGGCTCACGGTATCGGTGCCCTCGTTAGCCAAGTCGATAGCCTTGTACACAATGCTCTCAGCCAGGGAGCGCTTACCGGCCAGCATCACCTTACCAATCAGGCGGCCAACCAGAACGGAGTCGTAACGGGAATCACGACGTTCAATCTTCTTATAGACGCGTTTGCGACGAGCCATAATACTTAATTCTTAAAGGTTCAGGGGTTACTTCTTCTTAGCGGGAGCGGCGGCACCGGCCTTGGGGCGCTTGGCACCATACTTCGAACGGCCACGACGGCGCTTGTCAACGCCAAGGCAGTCCAGAGCACCGCGAACAATGTGATAACGAACACCGGGAAGGTCCTTCACACGGCCACCACGCACAAGCACGATGGAGTGCTCCTGCAGGTTGTGACCCTCACCGCCAATGTAGGCGATAACTTCCTCGCCATTGGTAAGGCGGACTTTAGCTACTTTACGCAGAGCGGAGTTCGGCTTCTTCGGCGTACGGGTCATCACCTGAAGGCAGACGCCACGACGCTGCGGACAGCTATGAAGAGCGCGAGACTTCGACTTCTCTTCCGGTACGATTCGTCCTTTGCGGACGAGCTGATTAATGGTCGGCATGTTTCCTATTAGTTTATTGTTTTTCAGGCGCTTACGGCTTATTTCACGTTTCTCATTACCTGGAGATAAGGTGTTGATTTTCCGTTAGCTAACCCGATAAATTTCTCCCGTTCTGCGCATTCCTGCGCAGATGTGGGTGACCCAGTTTACCTTATTTTAACGATTTGGCAAGTCTTTTCTTTTGAAAAATCAAACTTTTTTGCATTTTTTTACAAAAGGGAACAAAATTTTCGCTCACGCGCGCGTGTGCGCGAATAATTTTATTATCATGATTGCAGCTATTCTCACCCATCAATTTTTCGAGAATAATCACTATCACAGAGGAGCCACACCCCCATAACCGACATTCCGACAAGCCCCCCCTTCCCTCACCTTACTCTTACCGTCCTCTCTCCTGTTTGACGCATAAACTTTTCACCAGGGCTCAGTACGCAAGAAGGGCAGGAGAACTTTCATTCTCCTGCCCTTCAGCTCCGGCGGTTGGGATCGAACCAACGACCTAGTGATTAACAGTCACCCGCTCTTCCGCTGAGCTACGCCGGATTTGCGTTTCCCTTTGTTTTCGGGGTGCGGGCGAATTATACGCCTTCTTCCCCTCCAATGCAAGCTTTTTTTTGAAAAAAATGTATTTTTTGTGATTTTCAGTTGAAAAATGGGCAAATTTAGGGTAAAAAGAGGCATGAGCGCACCACAATTCGACCGCGGAACGATTTATTTTACACTTTGGGGCATACCGGTCCGCATACAACCGAGCCTCTGGATAACACTGGCACTTCTCGGAGGAGTGATAAATGTAAGCGATGGTTGGCAACTGTTGCAAGTCATCATCTTCATGTTATCAGGCCTTCTCACGCTATTGGCACATGAGTTCGGCCATGCGTTGACGGGGCGTTATTTCACCGGACAAAGACCGGAAATCACCCTAGCACTGATGGGAGGGGAGACCGAACTACCGGAGCCGCCTCGCACGCGCGCGCATTACATACTTTACGTGGCAGCCGGACCGGTGGCCGGCCTGCTGCTCGGCCTGCTCTGCGCTCTGTTGCTGGGCTTACAAATCGGAGATATCAGTGCCGGGGTCAGCTACTATCTTTACAGTCCTTTCGGCTTGGATAGCAACATGCCGACGGAACATCTCCACGCCCTTATCAGTGCTGTACAAAACGGAGCAGTGCCGCTATGGCTACTGGGAATTTACAGCAGTCTTCTTTTTGTGAGCATGTGGTGGAGCATCTTTAATCTCCTGCCCATCCTGCCGCTCGACGGAGGTCAACTTCTGCGCGCCTTCACCGGCAACATCTCTTTCACCGCGCTCATCGGTCTGGGATTGAGCGCAGTACTGGCCATCGTGAGCGCCATTGCCGGCATGTGGTGGAGCATGATGTTACTGGGATATTTCGCCTACATCAACTGGCTGATTTTCCGCGCTCGAGACTGAAAGGCCCCTTCCCTGCCCCGCCGAGTGCATTTTTCCGCAAGTCTGACCTTCTCTTGGCTTGTCAAGCGAAGGCACATCCGTTATCATAGCAGCAGCATATTATGTCCAGCACATTCGGTTCCGTTTTCAAAATCAGCACTTGGGGCGAGTCCCATGGCGTGGGTGTGGGAGTAGTCATCGATGGTTGTCCCGCCCGTGTCCCGCTCACAACTGAGCACATTCAGGCACAGCTCGACCGCCGCCGCCCCGGTCAGAGTGACATTGTCACCCCGCGCAAGGAGGAAGATAAGGTGGAAATTCTCAGCGGTGTGCTCGACGGTTTAACACTGGGTACCCCCATTGCCCTCTCCGTGCGCAACAAGGACCACCAATCGTCAGCTTACGATGAGATGCAGCACACCTACCGCCCCTCACATGCCGACTACTGCTACGATGCCAAGTACGGCATACGTGCCTGGGCCGGCGGTGGTCGTGCCAGCGCCCGCGAAACCATCGGCCGCGTGGCCGCCGGTGCGGTAGCAAAGGCCGTTGTGCAGTCCCTCTACCCTCAGATGGAAGTCATTGCTTGGGTGCAACAGGTTCACACCGTTTTCTGCCATGTGATGCCGGCAGATGTCAACCCGGCCGTAGTGGAGAGCAACATCGTCCGAGCCGCAGACCCCGATAGCGCGGAAGATATGAGTGAAGTCATCCGTGCAGCCCGCGCCAAGGGTGACTCCGTGGGCGGCGTAGTAGCCTGCACCGTTCGCAACTGCCCGGTCGGGCTGGGCGATCCGGTCTTCGATAAGCTCGAGGCAACCCTCGCACATGCCATGCTGAGCATTCCGGCATGCAAAGGATTTGAAATCGGCAGCGGTTTCGGTGCTCCGGCGCTCACCGGCTCCCAGCACAATGACCCCTTCTACATGGAAGGCGACCGCGTGCGCACCCGTACCAATCATTCCGGCGGTGTACAGGGCGGCATCAGCAACGGCGAAGATATCAACATGCGACTGGCATTCAAACCGACTGCCACCCTCATGGTGCAGCAAAATACGGTTAACGATGAGCACGCCGAAGTTCAACTGCGCGGTAAGGGACGTCACGACCCCTGCGTACTGCCCCGCGCCGTCCCTGTGGTCGAGGCCATGGCCTGGCTGGTACTGGCCGACCACATCCTGCGCCAACGCTCAGCCCGCATCTGACCCCTTCCTCTCATGAAAATCGATGCCAGCACCCCTCAGGCGGACATGCAGAAGCTCTACGCCGCGGTAGTCAAGCGAGAGTTTCTACGCGGCACACCTTTGAATATCAAAGCATTTCTGCGCTACGCCATTCTCTTCATCCTCTTTCCGGGCATGATATTCGGCTTTTACGTCGGTTTGGCCGTCACGGCGGCATTTTGCGCCGTTCTGCTGACCCTTGTGCTCACGGACAACACTCAATGGGGCATGACAGCCACCCTCTCATGGTTAGCACTCGGCTTACTGCCCACCATATTCATCACATGGGACACCTGGCGACGCGCCGCCCGCACCCGTGCACTGCGTATGACGGCGCGAGAGCCTCTGCCCGGCACACACACCACCACCACCGCAGCCCACACCACACTCAAATGGCGCCCCAAGCAGAATAACGGCGGCACCATGCGCATCTGCTCCGCCACAGTCACAGCGGAAGAAGACGGCATCTATGCTTTCCTTCTCACGATAAACAACTACTCAGGAGCGCGACTGATAACGGACGGCCCTGCCGGTATGTGCCTGGTGCAATCATCCGGCAAGAAGGGGGAGAACTTTCAGGCACTGTTGCTCTATCGTTTGAAATCCGGCACTCACGAGCTCTACTGGAGCCTGATGGCTGACGAAAACCCGCTCACGACGCTAAGCCGTCTGAACTAACAACTATCAGCCTGCTCCGGCGCCCAACAACTTCCCACTTACAGGCTCAATCCCTTTACAGCAAAGAGGCAGAGTGATTACTCACTCTGCCTCTTTGTTTGAAAGGGAACCGAATGACGGTCAATCCATCAGTAGCGCACCTCGTAGCCACCGGGTTCACGCGGAGCCTCAGGCTCACGGTCACAAGGAGGCAGCATGTTGTTAAGAGCGCGGCGCTGAATGGTCTTCTTCATACCGGCATCGTTGAAATCGGTAAGCTCCTGAGCCTTGCGAGCGTTCTTCTCGCGCTGCTTCTCAGCCTTAATGCGAGCCTTGTGGTACTTGTCGAGGCTCATCTTCTGACGCTCGGTGGCAACACCGCGGAGCGACTTCTCAGAAAGCTCGGAGGGGTCAATAACGGGAGCAGCCTGAACAAGGGCAGCAGCCACAGCGAAAATGGAGAGGATGGAAAGCGTTTTCATAAATCTAAGACAGTCTCAGTATACGGAATAAACCCCGCATGTCAAGCTCATTCTGGTGATTTTTCAGAACGGCGGGAAAAAAACTTGCTTTTTCACTCATCAAAGGGTAGGATGTGGCACGCGCAACGAGCAAAACATGAGTGAACAGACCAAAGACAAACCCGATTTTAAAGGAGGTCCGTTAAAGGAGACGGATCGCACCATCATGCCGCAAGCTCCGGGAATTGAAAAAAGTCTGCTCTCCATGATGACGATTGACCCCACCAACGTCATCTCACAATGCATAGCCGACGGCATGAACAGCGAGTACTTCTATGTACCCGCCCACCGCATCCTGTGGGAAATTTTCCGTGACCGCTACGAGAAGGGCATCTCCATCGACACCGTGTCCGTCGCGCAGGAACTCACCGACCGCAAGCAGCTCGAAGCCGTCGGCGGCCAAGCCGGTCTGGCTGACATCTTCTCCTACGCCACCACCACAGCCCTTTACAACCTTCACTTCGAGACCCTGAAAGAGAAGTTCATTCGCCGCAGCATCATCCTTACCGCCAACAAGGCCTCGGACTCCGCCTACACCTCCGAAGCCGAGATTGAAGAGCTGCTCGACCAGACCGAACAGGACGTGCTGAAAATCCGCATGAACTCCGCCAAGGGTGAAGAATGGAGCCTGAAAGCCGACATTGACAAGGCCGTCACCAATCTGGAGCGCATGATGTCAACCTCCGGCGGCATACTGGGGCTCTCCACGGGCTACCCACGACTCGATACAATGATTAACGGCATGAAACCCGGCGAACTGTTCATCATCGCCGCCCGTCCCGCCATGGGCAAGACTTCTTTCATGCTCAACATCGTCGAGCACGTCGTTCTCGACCTCAAAAAGCCCATGATGGCTTTCTCCTGCGAAATGCCCAGCGAACAGCTCGTCGAGCGTCTGCTCTATGCCCGCAGCGGCATCAATAAACAAGACCTCAAGGCCCGCCAAGGCAAGCTCAATCACGATGAGATGAAGCGCTTCCGCTCCGCCATCACCGAGCTCAAAAACAGCAAACTCATCATTGACGACACCGCAGCCATCTCCATTTCCGAACTGCGCGCCAAGGCCCGCCGCCAAATGCGCAAATACCCCGACCTCGCCGCCATCGGCATCGACTACCTGCAGCTCATGCGCTCCCATACCAAGCAGGCTCAAAATAGCCGCGAACGCGAAATCGCTGAAATTTCAGGCGGCCTGAAAAGCTTGGCAAAAGAGCTCAAACTTCCCATCATTGCCCTGGCCCAGCTCAACCGCGGCCCGGAAAACCGAACAGGCAAAAACAAGGGCACACCCATGATGAGTGACCTCCGCGAATCAGGCGCCATCGAGCAGGATGCCGACATGATCGGCCTGCTGTGGCGCTCCCGCTACTACGCAGAGGACGATGAGGAACGAGAAGAAGTCGGCACCGAGGCCAATCTTCTGCTGGCCAAGAACCGAAATGGCCCCACGGGCGACGTACCGCTGAGTTTCCACGCCGAAATCATGCGATTTGTGCCGCGTACTGTCAGCGAAGGTGACGACGAATAAGCCTTCCTCTACGGGCAGCGCCGACAAGAATCCCGTCACAGCTCAGGGCTGAGCACTCCGGCATCGATGAGGAATTCATCGCCGCCATGATAATTCACCTCTTCGAGCGGCACATAGGCCACCACAGCCTCCGTCACTCCGGTATGGGGGTAAACGATGGTATTGCCCCCCATATCGGCTGCCAATTCTTTCACGGCCTGCACATATTCCTCATTTTCATAATTGAGAGCAGCGTTATCCGATATTAAAAGTTTACCGACAATGAAAGTTCCCGGTACAGTCGGCACCACCGGCAGGAACTCCACCTCGTACACGGGTACATTCGGACGCTCTCCCGCCACAGCACACGGCTCCGCCTTCCAATGGCGCATCTCCGGTATTCCGGTACACGCAACCATCTGCATGACAATCAGCAGGAGCAGTTGTAACTTCACCTTCATGAATAATGAACTTCTTTACTCGGCCGGAAGAAAGCGGCAGCAGAAAACCTCCTGCCCCTCCGCATACAAATGAACCGCGATATGCCCCCGCTCATGGCACACACGGTAAGCATCGTGCTCAGCCGGGGGGCGGGGATGAAAACGCCCCACACGCTCCGGAGCCAGCACCGCCGAGCGCAACAGGCACACCAAACGATGATTGCTCATCGTCAGCATCTGTTCAAAATCAGAGGTCGGCAGCTTCAGCGTCGGTACATTTTTCGGGCTCACGTGAAAAATATACACCAATTCACAATTTTGTCAAGAGTGCAATCCTCTCATCATTTTCCAACCGATTCAAAGAAAATACCATTTTTTTCTTGCAGGGAGGAGATGATAGAGTTAGAATGCAGTTATGGCGGAAATTCATCCTACAGCAATTATTGATCCGACCGCAGAAATTGCGGACGATGTGAAGATTGGGCCCTATTGTGTGGTGGGTCCGCACGTTAAACTCGGCTCCGGCTGTGTGCTGCACAACCACGTTGTACTGGGCGGCCCCTCCAGCTTCGGCAAGAACAATGAGTTCTTCCCCTTTGCCGTCATCGGTCTGAAAACTCAGGACCTGAAGTACAAGGGTGAGCCCACCTACCTTGAAGTGGGAGATAACAATGTGTTCCGCGAAAACTGCAACATCAATCGCTCCACCACCCCCGAGACCAAGACCATCATCGGCAACAACAACCTCTTCCTCATCAACAGCCATTGCGGCCACGAATGCCATATCGGCAACAACTGCATCTTCTCCGGCTATGCAGCCGTCGCCGGCCACTGCATAGTGGGTGACTGGGCCATCATTGCCGGCTGCGCCGCCGTTCACCAATTTGTGCGCGTGGGCGAACACGCCATGGTCGGCGGTTGCGCCCGCATCGTTCAGGACGTTACTCCCTTCATGATTGCCGAAGGCTCTTCCCTGCGCTCCGTCAACATCGTCGGTCTGCAGCGCCGCGGCTTTGATGAGGCCGACATTCGCGCCATCAAATACGCCTACCGCAAGCTCTTCCTCGACAAGAAGTCCAACATGCAGCTCAACATCGAAGCCCTGCTCAATGAGGGCGAGGAGAAGTATGTGAACAATCCCCGCGTGCAGCGCATTCTCCAGTTCCTCAGAGAATCCGAGCGCGGTTTCATGCACTGATGAAGCGCTATATTGTATTCGACCTCGACGGCACCCTGGCGGACTCCCTGCCGGGGATAGCCGAAGGGGTCAACCGCTCGTTGCAGGCGCTGGGTCGCCCCACTCACAGCCGCGAGGCCGTGAGCCGCATGATTGGCAGCGGGGCTGCGAACCTGTGCGCCATGGCGCTGGGCTACAAAGATGCCGCCACCGCCCCGCCGGATGAACTTGCCGCCATGCAGGCTGAGTTCCGCCGTCATTACCCGCAGTGCTGGCAGTACCCGCTCACCCGAGCCTACCCTTGGGTGGCAAACATGCTCACCCTGCTCTCAGCCGAAGGCGCCGAACTGGCAGTACTCTCCAACAAGCCGCACGATGTCACCGAGCCTATGGTAAAGGCGCTTTTCCCACACATCCCCTTCTCGTGCATACTGGGCTACACGGGGGAGTTCCCACGCAAGCCGGCTCCCGACTCGCTGCACCACATTGCCGCCCGATGGGGAGTACCCACAAGCGAGGTTACGCTGGTAGGCGACAGCCTGTTCGATGCCCGCACCGCCCAAAACGCCGGCTGCAATCTCGTACTGGTTGCCTGGGGCTATGCGGACATCAGCGAACTGATTGCGTGGCAGGCACCGATATTCGGCTCCGTTGACGAACTGCGTCACCACCTGCTCAACAGCTGATTGCTCCATGGACTTCATCATCTTCGCGGCGGCCAAACCATCCATCGCCTACGCCCGACAGGGAGTGCAATTCTTTGAGGAACGCCTTCGCCCCCTCGGCAAAGTGGAAATCCGCTACGTCAAGGCCGGCAGCTCCGAAGAAGTCTCGGCCCGACTGCTCGAAGCCAGCAAGGGTTGCCTGCGCATAGCCATGGACGAAAGAGGAGAAAATTGGAGCTCCCGCGAACTGGAAAAACGCGCTAAAACATGGCAGATGCGAGCCGTCAAACACGTCGCTTTCCTCATCGGTGCCGCCGACGGCCACACTCAGGAACTACGCGACTCCTGCGACCACGTCCTCTCCCTCGGTCGCCACACCATGCAGCATGAGCTGGCCCTCGTCGTACTGCTGGAGCAAATCTACCGCCTGCACACCATGCTGGCAGGCAGCCCTTACCATCGAGACTGATTGACCGCCCGCTCCTCTGCCCACAACTGCCGCGCGCGGGCGGGAAAAAGGCTTGCTTTCCGGGGCTCCATCTGCTAGACTCTACTCACAAATTATGGCCGACGATTGCAAGATAAGCCCGATGATGGAGCAGTACCTGCGCATGAAGCAGGGCTTGCCTGATGATGTGTGGCTTTTCTTCCGCGTGGGAGACTTCTACGAGATGTTTTTTGAGGATGCAGTAGAGTGCTCAGCCGCCCTCGGACTCACTCTCACCAAGCGCCAGAGCATCCCCATGTGCGGAGTACCGCACCATGCCGCTGAGAGCTACATCGGCCAAGTCGTCAAGGCAGGCCGCCGAGTGGCCATCGCCGACCAGATGACCGACCCCATCCCCGGCAAACTCGTTGAGCGCCAAATTACCCGCATTATCTCCGCCGGTACCCTTTCCGACCTCTCCCTGCTCAACGAGAGCGAGCACAACTACATCGTCGCCTGCTACCGTGAAAAAAAGAGCTGGGGACTGGCCTGCGCCGACCACAGCACGGGGGAGTTCACCGTCGCTGACTACGACACCCCCGAAGCTCTCGCCGAGGAGATTGCGCGCATTCACCCTCGCGAAATGCTGGTCAGCGATGAGCAAAAAGACCTCTTCACCGGTCTGCCGGTCACGCAGTATTACGATGCCTACACCTTCCTGCCCGGCGTTGCCAAACCTGCCCTCGAAAGCCACTTCCGCGTACACTCCCTGCAAGGCTTCGGTTGCGCCCACCTCGTAGCCGCACTCGGAGCAGCAGCCGCCATCCTGCACTACCTCAGGCACCAGATGCGCCGCAGCACCGACCACCTGCGCCGCATTTCCCTGCGCCCGACGGACAACGCCGTCCTCATCGACACCGCCAGCCGCACCAACCTCGATTTGGTAGAGGCCCGCGGCGGCATGCGCAACACCCTTCTGGGCACCCTCGACGGCACCTCCACCCCCATGGGAGCCCGCAAGATGCGCGACTGGATTCTGCACCCCATTTGCGAGCTGCCGGAACTGCTGCGCCGCCAGGAACTCATCGCCTCCTTTCTGAGCGAGGCCTTCCTCATGAGCAAACTGCGCGACACCTTTAAGGGCGTGCGCGATTTGGAGCGCCTCACCTCCCGTCTTGCGCAGAATGCCGGCAACGCCCGCGACCTACTCGCGCTGGGTACCTCCCTCTCCCGCCTGCCCGACATTACAGAGGACCTGCGAGTACTGGCCGCCCGTCAGCCCCTCTTCGAGCCCCTGCTGCGCGACATCGGAGATTTCACCGAACTGACCGCCCTACTGGAACGCGCCATCTGCGACGAGCCACCCGTCACCATCAAGGAAGGAGGCATGATTCGCGACGGCTACGACGAGCAACTCGATGAACTGCGGAGAGCCTCGCGCGAAGGCAAAGGTTGGCTGGCCGAACTCGAGGCTCGTGAGCGCAGCTCCACCGGAATCGACTCCCTCAAAATCCGCTACAACAACGTCTTCGGCTACTACATCGAAGTCACCAAGGCCAACTATGCCAAGGTTCCGCCCCACTACGTCCGCAAACAAACCCTCGCTAACGCCGAGCGCTACGTCACTGATGAGCTCAAGCGCATGGAAGGCACCATTCTCGGAGCGGATGAGCGCTCACGCCAACTGGAATATGAGCTCTTCTGTCGCCTGAGAGATGAAGCAGGCAACCACATCGACCGCATCCAAATCAGCGCCGAGGCACTGGCCGAAGTCGATGTTCTGCTGAGCCTGGCCGAGACAGCCCGCCGCTACAACTACTGCCGTCCCGTGCTGGACGAAAGCCGAGTGCTCCACATTCGTAACGGCCGCCACCCCGTCATCGAACAGGTGCAGACCGACTCCGCTTTCGTCCCGAACGACACCGAAATGCACGAGGAGCATGACCGTGTGCTCATCCTCACCGGCCCCAACATGGCAGGCAAATCCACCTACATCCGTCAGGTAGCCCTCATTACCCTCATGGCTCAAATGGGCTCCTACGTCCCGGCGGAGGCCGCCCACATCGGGCTGGTAGACCGCATCTTCTGTCGAGTGGGAGCCAGCGACGACATAGCACGCGGACAATCCACCTTCATGGTCGAAATGAGCGAGACTGCGCTCATCCTCAACAACGCCACGCGCCGCTCCCTTGTCATCCTCGACGAAATAGGCCGCGGCACCGCCACCTTTGACGGACTGTCCATCGCCTGGGCCGTAGCCGAGCACCTGCACGACTCCATAGGCTGCCGCACCATGTTCGCCACCCATTACCACGAAATGGTCGACCTTGAGCACACGCACAGCGGCGTGAGCAACCGCCATGTGGAAGTGCGCGAATGGAAAGATGAAATCGTTTTCCTGCGCAAAGTCCTGCCCGGACCGGCCGACAAGTCCTACGGCATCCAAGTAGCCCGACTGGCAGGACTTCCCGCCCCCATCATCGACCGCGCCAAACAAATCCTCACTCACCTCGAAATGAGCGCCGGCACGCGGGAACCTAAGAACGTCCGCCGCCGCAAAGCCCGGGAAGAAGGACTGCCCGCCGCCGAACCGACAAGTGACATCACCCAATTAGACATGTTCTCCATGCTCGACGAAGGCATGTAAGCCATTTCCTCCTCCCCCACCCACAACCGAACCGACCGCAATGAACGCACAATATACCCTTCCCTACCGAGTCATGTACTACGACACCGATGCCGGCGGCGTGGTTCACAACCTTGCCTACCTGCGATGGGTAGAAGAGGCTCGCACCAAAATGGCCATCACCCTTGGTATGGACTACGGTGCCATGGCTAAAGAAGGTCGTCATCTCGTGCTGGTAAGCCACGAAGTACACTACCACTCCCCTGCTTTCCTCGCCGATGAAATCCATGTGAACACCTGTCTGGAAAAAGTGGAGAAATCCTCCATGTTTGTACGCACCGAAATCCGCCGCGCAGAGAATGACAAACTCTGCGTAAGCGTACTGCAACGTCTTGCTCTCGTCCAAATGCCCCAAGGCCGTCCCTGCCGCATGCCGGCAGAATGGGTAGCTCTGGCAGCTCCGACAGAGAACTAATATAACGTTCGGCAAATAATTGGACTGTTTGCGACTATAAGCGAGCCAAATTTCAGAGCCCGCAAGGCGGGCGACATGTTCAATAGCGAGCGGCGAAACCACTCGTGCCGATAAAAAAACACATACAAACCCGTGTAACGGGTGACAGTTAAGTCTTGTTCGTGCTACTTACGCGAATATTTACTTTATTTCCTTGTTTATTTTAAATGAAATGATAAGATGTGACTGTGTAATTATGGGAAGATCATATACAAAAATTATCATTCATATTATCTTTCATGTTAAAGATGAGACGAAAAATATAGAGGAACATGACTTGACAAAAGTATTCAATTATATTTGCGGAATTATACGAAATTTCTCCGGACATGTATATGCCATCGGGGGTAGACCTGATCACGTACATATATTAGCATCTATTCCCGCCTCAATGAGTCTTAGCGATTTTGTGCGGACAATTAAAGCCAATACCAGTAAATGGATTAAAACACTCCATAAACAATACGCCACGTTTTCATGGCAAGAAGGTTACGGGGCTTTTTCCGTTAGCGCTTCTAATACAAAGGCTGTTATCCAATATATCAGGAATCAGAAAATCCGCCATCAAACTAAATCTTCACAAGAAGAATTGATGCAGCTTTTAGAGAGATGTGGGCTACTATCCAACGATACGCCATAATTGAGTGTAACCCAATTATCGAACTCCGGTTAACTGTCACCCGTTGCACGGGTTCCGTTTTTTATTCGTTGGTTCGAGTGGTTTCGCTCGCCGTGGGCTCGCTGCACCACTCGCTATTAAAAATGACGCCCCGCAAGGCGGGGCTATCTTCAAAATTGCAGGTCTGCCTCATTGCCGAACTCTATACTAAGCGGCGCAATCTACGCCGGCCCCGACCGACTTTCTCCGCATTTACCGCGGAGAGCAGCTCTCATTGCATCTCGGAGGCTCCACCTCCCAGCCGTTGGCTGCCACCTCATGAGAGCGTAGATAATCTCGCAGCTCTGACGACATCCGCAGAGATGTCACGCTGCAAGCACCGGTTCAGATGGCAACCTCAACCATTTTGCGGTCACATTCCCGACAAACGACATGAGCTCCGCGAAGAAGGTCCGGCGACAGACTGTCAACCCCTTGCCCGCTCGGGACATGAATCAGTGAACCATGCTTCACCAGTACCACATCCGCAGAATTCTCCAGAAGCTCAGTCAAGGCCGGATTGCGAAGTCGGAGTAAGGTCAGATAATCCCCATCTGCTGTAAGCGGGTACGCAGAGCACTCACACCCTCGGCGCTGTCCTCAATTTCCATGACAGCCTGCTCCATCGGACAGCGACCGGCAAAATTGCGGTCAAGGATTTGCGGCACATAGCAACGGGCATTGACCACGATGCCGTGAGCCTGCAACAAATCGCGGGCATCTTCCGACATCACCATGGCCGTCACCGAGCGCACCCCGCCTTCAATGGCCATCATGGCAGCGGCGCGCCCAACAATCTTGTCGACCAAATCAGCCCCCTCCATCTCGGAACTATTCTCATCAAGCAACGTCAGCAGAGGGAGCACCCCGCTGCCGAGCGCCTCCGCCACAATCGCGCCCTCCCTCACCAGCACACACGAGGCCTCTCCGGCGCGAATCTGCACCATAGCTGCCTCAATTTCAGGAGTGACGGAAAGTGCGGGTTCCACAGCCACAGCAGCGGGAACTGTCAGCAAAGCAAGAACAAATGTACCGATTTTCATCTCATTAAAAAGCTAAGGGGTAAAAAGAAACTCATCAGGGCAACAAAGAAAGATATATCAGCGCCGGAGCCTCCGAGAGCTCCGTTCCTACCGGCACCGGCAACAGGACATATTCACCATAATCAAGGTAGAGTACATCGGAATCCTGACACTTGGTAAAGGGCATGCGGCGAATGCGCGGCCGACGGCTCTGCGGGTTCTGCACATAGTACTGCAACAGAGTACGCACGCGCTTGCGGTCATTATCGTGTACGATGGGACAGATGTACAAATCGATGTCCCCTTCGATATTAAAACGGGGTTTGAGGGTAAAGCGGCGGGTTTCCCGAATATGACTGAGAGAAAAGGCCGTTGTACCGCTCTCGCAACTTACGCTGAAATCGCCGTCCGGCAGATAGAAGGTATGCAGGTAAGGCTCGGCGGGTGCCATGTGCTCCTTCACGCCCTCAGCAGGGGCACCGGCCGTCAGCCATTCAGCACGGGCAACAACCGAGTCACCGTGCACTCCGGCACAACTCACCGTCAACGTGCTGCGCTGAGAAGCCCTGTAATGATAAAAATAACAGAGCGGCACACAGAGCACCACCACCCACAGCGCCAGCCAAATATCCCATCGGCTCGCCTTGCGTCCGGGCTCCTTTGAGGGAGGATAGCTCAACGGAAGTTGAAGCTGCACACCGTCATCAGTCCTCTCCTCCGCACCCGCTTGCTCAACCTCACGTTTTGCTTTGCGACGACGGAACTGACAACGCAACCCCACATAAATCCCCCATATTATCCCCAACAAAGGCACCGCAGCGCAACCTATCATTGTAATGATGGCAAGGGGTACATAGAGCTTGGCACAGCCGTATAAATCGAACTCCCACTCCCGGACATAATATGCAAGGTACCCCAGAGCAACGAACACGAGCATCAGCATTACCAAGCGACGCAGGGTAATGAGCCAGGATTGTGCAAAAAATCGCCGGAGTTGCTCCATCATTATCTTGTATTATAGGAGCAGAGCGTGCGTTTTGTCAACGTCAAAACTGCACAAATTATGATTTCATCCGCCTTTTCAAGCGGTTTACAGGTCAAAGGAGCCGATTTCAAACCAATCTATGCCCGAACACCGCGGATGAGCGCCCACTGGCCTCGAGCACGGAACGTCGGGAGGCCGGCAGCACATCTCGGGACAACTCCGAATATCCCAAGCGATCACGGAAATACTCCACCGCGCTCTGCGATATCGCAAAAATCCATTCAAAGCCGAGCGCCTGCGCCTTGTCCTCGACAAAGTGGCACATAGCCTTTCCGTAACCATGCCCCTCGTAGTTTTTCTTAATAAAGAGACAACCGAGCTCCGCACAATTATCTTCCGGGTAGGGATAGAGCGCCACGCAGCCCACAATCGTATCGTCCAAAGTATAGACGTAATAGCTGGAAAGATTATCGCGTATACTCTCATAAGTACGCTCCACCAGTCGGGCATCGACCACACTGCGGGCAATCATCGAGAGCAGTTCGGGGATATCGTCCTCCTGCAAGGGGCGAACCTCACGGTAAGAGTCGGCATGAACCATCGAGCCCACGCCTTCCTCCGAGAAAATTTCATCCAGAAGCACACCGCGTTGCAAGCCATTGAGCATGTGGACACGCGGAATACCTCGCCTACACACCTCAGCCGCCTGCAACAGCTCACTCGATTGGGAGCAATCCTCACAGTCACCGGCCTGAACTTCGCTCTCGCGAATGGCAAATATCGGCTGTCCGCTACGGTGCGGGATTTCATCCGTCTGCAAACAGATATACTTGGCGGCCCCCAGAGCCACCGCCAGCTCCACGCTGCCGGCATCGAACCGCCCGAGCGTGCCGGAGGACACAATCGCCACTTGCCGGCGCTCAACAATCTCATTCACCCGAGCCACGGCAGCGCCCCCCTCCGTGAGCGGCAATTCCGCCACGGCGGCATGCACCTCACACTCACCGGCACGGCGAGCCAGTCGGGCAGTATCGCACCCCTCAGCCACCAGCACCAGTCGCACCCCGATTTCATGCAGGGCATCCACATCGAGCAGAGCATCGACCAGAGCCTCAGCAGCCGACAACTCTTCGCAGATATGAACAACAAAGAGCCGCCCGCGGAAACAGGGCACATATTCCAGGACTGAGCGTACGTTCATACCGGGCTGCTGCCTGAGCTCTCATCCATCATCATCGAAACCGTCAGCGGCATGACCGGGGGCAATTCTCAGTCCCCCCTTTTTTACTCAGCCTTGTCGGCGGAGGGCTCACCACCCTGAGCAGGCACCACGCCGGGTACCAACTCAGCCAAGTCATCCTCGCTCATCGCCAGCAGACCCGGATTGCTCTCGCGCTTAATCTTGCCCATAACCTTCTTGCGGGGCATGGTCAGCTTCTTCTCGGCTTTCATACGAATGCCGGGCATGGGTACACCGCTCACGCTCTCCCCCTCGGGCAGCTCCAACGGACCGAAGCCCTCGGCCGGGGTCGTCACACCGACATTCTCTTCCTCGGGCAGTTCAACAGGCTGCTCGGGCTGAGCCGCGCCGGCCTCACGAGCACGAGCTGTTATCTGGCTCATCTGCTCGCGCAGCAGGGACAAGAGGTCACCATTGCCGAGAATATCGGTCACATCGGCATCCTCATCATCGGCATTGCTGCCGGGCAGCGAGGCGAGGAAGTCCTCAAAGGCATTGAGGTTCGTCGTGCTGCGGAAGAGGTTGTTGAGCATTTCAAACTGAATGTTGCTCATGAGCGACTCGAAGATTTCATAAGCCTCGCGCTTGTACTCCACAAGCGGGTCGCGCTGCCCCTGAGCACGCAGGCGCACACCTTCGCGCAGAGCATCCATATCGGTAATGTGCTGCTGCCAGAGCTTATCAATGGCCTGCAACATAATGGAGCGCTCCATCTGGTCCACGCGGTCGGGACGTTCCCCGGCGACCTTCTTCTCGTACATTTCACGAACCTTGGCGATGATAATTTCGGCGGCATCGGCCGGGGACTTGTGCATGAACTCAGCATCGGCCTCGCCCCAACCCAGCGGGAAGGTGGCATTCACCCACTGCAGAAGGTCTGCTCGGCGCACGGTGCCGGTATTGTCCTCATTGAGATAGAGGTCACACTTGGTGTTCACGCCCTCGGCGAGCTGCTCGTAAATCATCTCGCGGGGTTCTTCGCAGAGGAGAGCCTCATTGCGCATGCCGTAGACAATGGTGCGCTGCTGGTTCATGACATCATCATAATCGAGCACATGCTTACGCCACATGTAATTGCGCTGCTCCACTCTCTTCTGAGCGCCCTCGATAATCTTGTTCATGAGTCCGCTCTCCACGGCCTCGCCCTCTTCCATACCGAAGCGGTCCATCACGCGGGTCATTCGCTCGCTGCCGCCGAAGTTACGCATGAGGTCATCTTCAAAGGAAAGGAAGAACTGCGAGGCACCGGGGTCACCCTGACGAGAGCAACGACCGCGCAACTGACGGTCAATGCGGCGGGACTCATAACGCTCCGTACCCAGTACGAACAAACCGCCCAAATCGGCCACTCCCTCGCCCAACTTAATGTCGGTACCGCGACCTGCCATGTTGGTCGAAACCGTCACAGCGCCACGCTGCCCGGCTCGGGCCACAATCTCGGCTTCGCGCTGGTGGTTCTTGGCATTGAGCACCTCATGGGGAATGCGTGCAGCGGAAAGCATGCGCGAGAGGGTCTCGGAGGCGACCACACTGGCCGTACCCACCAGAACGGGCTGCCCCTTGGTGTGCAGCTCACGAATCTTGGCGACCACGGCATTGAACTTCTCACGACGGGTCTTGAAAATGAGGTCGTTGAGGTCCTGACGGATGCAGGGACGATTGGTCGGGATGGGCAGCACGTCCAGCTTGTAAATGTCGTGGAACTCCGCAGCCTCGGTCTCGGCCGTACCGGTCATACCCGCCAGACGGGAGTACAGACGGAAGTAGTTCTGAATGGTGATGGTGGCGTAGGTCATGTTCTCAGCCTCGACCTCCACACCTTCCTTAGCCTCAACGGCCTGGTGCAGACCTTCACTCCAGCGGCGACCGGGCATCTCACGACCGGTATTCTGGTCGATGATGATGACCTTATCGTCCTTCACCACATACTCCTTATCCTTTTCGTAGATGGTGTAAGCCTTCAGCAACTGACTGATGGTGTGCAGGCGGGCGGCATTCTCATCCAACCGGCGGATGAGAGCCGTCTTGCGCGCCTCACGCTCGCGCTCGCTGAGAGTCTCGTCCTCATCAATGTTGACAAATTCGGTACCGAGGTCAGGCAGAACGAAGTCCTCGGGCTTGCCGGGGCTGATGAGCTCGCGTCCCATCTCCATCAGGTCGGCATCGTGCAGCTTTTCATCCAGACAGAAATACAGTTCCTCCTTGAGCTTGAAGAGCTCGAGCTTGCGGGGGTCCTGCAGGAGGAAGAGCTCGTACTTCTCCACCATGCGGCGCATCTCCACATCTTCCTGCGAACGCATGAAGGCGCGGTTGCGGGGCATGCCGAGCTTCACTTTGTACAGGCAGCGGCCGGCAGCGGTGGCATTGCCCTCCTTGGCATATTGATTTGCCTTGGTCATCAGACCGTTACAAAGTTCAATCTGAGCTTTAACAACCTTCTCGATGAGGGGTTTGAGCGCATCGTACTGCTGCTCACGCTCCACGACGGCGGGACCGGAAATAATAAGCGGGGTACGCGCCTCGTCGATGAGGATAGAGTCCACCTCGTCGATGATGGCGAAGTAGTGACCGCGCTGCACCTGAGCACTGCGGGTCGTTGCCATGCCGTTGTCGCGCAGGTAGTCGAAACCGAATTCCGCATTGGTACCGTAAGTGATGTCGCAGGCGTACATCTGGCGGCGCAGATCATTGGGCATCATACTCTGAATGCAGCCCACCGTCAGGCCGAGGTACTTAAAGAGAGCGCCCATCCACATCGAGTCACGACGGGCAAGATAATCATTCACCGTCACGACGTGCACGCCCAAACCGGTCAGGGCATTCAGGTACACCGGCAGAGTAGCCACGAGGGTCTTGCCCTCACCCGTTGCCATCTCAGCAATGAAACCGCGGTGCAGCGATATACCGCCGATGAGCTGCACATCGAAATGAACCATGTCCCACTTAATCGGAGTACCGCACACGTCCACCTCCGTTCCGCACAGGTTGCGGGCGGCGCACTTTGCCACGGCAAAGGCCTCGGGCATAATCTGCTCCAGATAACGGGCACGCAACTTGTCAAACTTCGGCTCAATCTCGGCAAAGGCCTTCTTACCGATTTCAATGGAATCCGCCGTTGCCTCAATCGTCGGCAGCTTGGGGAAAAGGTCACGCAGCGCCTCAAAACGGGTGTTCAGCTCCGAGGCATAGCGAGCCAGCTCCTCGGGCGAGGAGGAAAGGATGACGCCGCGGGTCGGCAAATCAATGGGAGTGAAGCGATGGAGGTACTTCTGCCACTCAGCCGTCTTGCCCACCAAAAAATCGCGATCACGGCCCTGCCAATTTTTTTCGATGTCGAGCATCTTTTTAACGATGGGGCGCAGCTTACGCACCTCTCGCTGGTTTTTAGAGCCTACGATTTTGTTAAGAATCCATTTAATCATTGATTTGAGACGGTTATATGTTTCGACGGTCGGGTGAACCCGGAAATAGACGCGGTTGCGCATTGTAACACAAGAGCCGCCCCGTGGCAAGCATAACCCCCGATTTTAGCGGCTATTTGTGTCATGTCTCATCACAACCCTAAGCGCCCCCACCCACATCAATCAAATATTCACCCGCACCATCCCCCTGAACAAAAAAACGACTTCGGTCGTTTTTTTCTGCTTGCCAAGGGCTAAGGACTCATGTAAACTGTGCGCATGAAGATACCTTTCCGTACGACTGTACTCACAACCCTTTGCGCCGCCATCTTCGCCACGCCGGTTCTTGCCGACTGGGGTGAAGTATGGAAAGATGTCGAGAAAATCGGCAAAAAAATTGCCAAACTCGGCAAGATTGTATGGGATGAAGCCAAGGAAGAGTGGGAAAAGCTCGACCTCAACTACAACCTTCTGCAGGCCTTCGGTGATGAGATTGACGAAGAATCGGCCTTTGTAGGTCGTTTCTACGACCTCAAGCACCCCATCGACGGCAAAGCCAAACCTCTGGCCCGCAACGAGCTGTGCCACATCTTCAACAAGTTCAACGAAGAAGAGTGGGACCAGGAGATTTTCAATGCCTACTACTCGCCCAAAGTACGCCTGTACGCCCCCTACTTCTACCTGCCGCGCTGCAAGGCGGCCTATGGTCCCGAGGCTTTCCAGTGCAATGAAAATCTGAAAAAAGGCGAGCCTAAGGTAGAGCCCAGCGCTTGGGTAGTGGTCTACCGAGCCATGGTAGAGGCACCCGAGAGCGGCACCTTCCGTTTTGTCGGCATGGGTGACGACATCATCATGGTTCGCTTCAACCGCAAGCTCGTGCTGCAAAGCGGCTGGGCCATTGCCTCCCGCGGCGATATGGATGCCGGCACCCGTCGCCACTACCAGATGGACATCACCAAGAAGAAGAAAGGCCACGCCATCTACCAGTACGAGAACACCCCGCACTGGAACGAACGCTTGGGCGGCATTCCCTCCGGCAAGCCCTTTGAGGTGGAAAAAGGCAAGAAGTACCCCATGGAGATTCTTGTGTCGGAAATCCCCGGCTGCGAGTTCGGCTTCTGCCTGCTGCTCGAGAAGCTCGAAAACCCCAAAAAGATTCCCTACGGCATCTTCCCGCAGGACAAATCCCCCATTCTGCACCTCTTCCGCACTTGCGACAAGCTGCCTGATCCCAAGATGATTAAGCGAGCTCTCACCACCGGCGGCAAAGACTACTCCGTCAACGACTGCAATGAGGGACCTCCCTTCTTGGAGGACAGTCTCATCTGGAAAGCTGACTTCGATGCCGCCGACAAGATCGGCCTCTTCGACCGCATTTTCGGGCGTCTGCTCGAAGACGAGGACGAGACTGCCATGGGTACCGCCCGCAGCGAAGGCGAAGAAGCCCCCGAAGGCGATAAAGAAGATGACCCCGAGTTATTCGACAGAGAACGAAGCGGGAATATACTCGAGAAATGGAGGCTTTGGTAAAGAGCTATTTACGATTTACA
>JAUNRC010000079.1 GCA_030535875.1 Akkermansia sp.
ATAACCGCCAGATGGAGGAGTACAACCGCCAGATGGCTGAGTTCGAAGCCGCTCAGGCCGCTGCCGCCGAAGAGCCGGCCCCTGCCGTGGCTCCGGCACCCGCCGCTGCTGCTCCGGCGCCAGCCGCCCTCCGCAAAAAGAAGTCGGCTCCTGCCCCTGCGCCGGTTGAAGAAGAACCCGAGGAAGAATACGTCGAAGAGGGTAGCGGCATGACCGAAGCTCAGCTCGATGCTCGCGATGCCTACCTCCAGCAGTTGCAGGTCATGGCTGAGAAAACGCCTTTCCACAAGACCCCGCTTTTCTATGTAGCAGTGGGAACACTGGTCGCCATCGGTGTGGGCTGCTATTTCTATGTATCGAGCGTCAATGCCGAACGAAATGCAACGAAAGCTCGTATCGAAGCCACGAATGCCATTCTTAAGCGCGCCTACGAAATCAATAAACTCCAAATTGAGACGCTTGACGATGCCAAGGCCAAGAACTACACCGTCGTGTGCAGCAAGCAGGATGCTCAGGACCTGCTCAACATGATTGTCAATCCCTTTGCCAAGGACGAATACGGTCGTCCCGCCTACGGCGCACGTCCCAAAGAGACAGCCCAGTTGGCCTGTCTTCTGCTGGCAATTGCCTCGGAGCTCGACCCGGAGATTGATGCCACCATCTTCTCCACGCTCGATAAGAATGCCTCCGTCATCGACCCCAACATCTTCCGCACGCTCATCTCGCGTATGGCGGTCTCCAACAACAAGGGCATCAACAGCAAATTCCGCAAGTTAGCCGAATCCGTCGCAGCTCAACCCAAATGGAACAAAAAAGACGAAATTCTTGCCTACATCTGGGAGAGCATGGGCCTGCGCGTGAGCGAAAAGAACATCCCCGATATTGTTAAACTTCTCCAAACTGAAGATTTGAGCGAGAAGTTGGCAAATTCCCTCTACATCTGCCTGCAAAACATCGTCATTCTCGAGAAGGATGACGACAAGAAGCAACAGATTGGCGATCGTCTGTTTGACGAAGTGCCGGAGAACCTCCGCCCCCGCATTCAGACTGCCCTCGGTAGCGCATGCTCCCCCAAAGCTCTTGAATATTACAAAGGCATAGCCGAAGACCCCGACAAATGGCGCGAGACCGAGGCCTTCTTCGCCAGCTACAACAACGACGATATCGTTCCCTTCCTCGTCGAAATGCGCGACAAGGGCAAAGCCGCCGTTGAAGAAGCCGGTGAAGATGCCGCAGCTCTCCGCAAGGCCAAGAACAACCTGAACTCTGCTGAGTTCATGCTTAAAAATGTCGTAGCTCAGAACCGCGACCGCGATGTTGCGGCCGCCCGCGAACTGATTGCCATGGTATTCGACAAGCTCACCGTCGACACCAGCAATTACGCCGAAATTGCCGACAGTGAAGACCCGGCCGACCAGGAACTCAAGGCTGAGATGGATACCTGCTTCAAACAAAAAGAAGCTCTCATCCGCATGCTCTCACAGATGAATGACCACAAGTGGGTGGTCGAACTTCTCACCGAGCTCAATAACGACAACGATCCCGACATTTCCAACAACGCCCGTCTGGCACTGGAAAAAGTTAAGGAAAATACTGCTGACGATGCCGCAACCGAGGCTCGCCGTCAGGCTCGAGACAAGAACTGATTTCCCTGCCGCCGATAGCTCCTTGCTGAGTTATCGGCGGCACCATACCACTTTCTCTCACTCTCCGGTTCACCTACTACCGAGGTTCCCGAACCTCCGCCCCACCAAAGGGCGGAGGTTCTCTTTTACCCGTTCGATGATGAAAATCCGTCTGTAAGTCACAAAAAACTACACTTTGGACTTGCAATGTATGATTTTTCGTGTAGAATTGCTGCGTCACAAGACATCGAGCTGTAGCGCAGGCTGGTAGCGCGCTTCGTTCGGGACGAAGAGGTCGCAGGTTCGAATCCTGTCAGCTCGACTCACTAAACCCGCTGAATGTTGCAACTGTTGCGCGCAACAACTTTCTCTTGAAGCGGAACCTGCCCATCGCCACAAGTTGCGATATAAGCGCAGGGGTTGCCACAGCGGGTTGCAGCGGAATTGTCGCATGCTGCACCGCACCTCCTCCCGCGGCAACATTCCCTTCCTCATTCACCCCCACACCTCAACATTATGTCAGGTCATAATAAATGGTCCAAAATTAAGTTCACGAAGGCAGCAGCCGACGCGAAGAAAGGCAAGATATTCGCCCGTTACTCTCATGAAATCACCCTGGCCGCCAAGAGCGGCGGCGGAGATATCGATACCAATCCCCGT
This sequence comes from Akkermansia sp., assembly GCA_030535875.1. Lineage (GTDB taxonomy): Bacteria > Verrucomicrobiota > Verrucomicrobiia > Verrucomicrobiales > Akkermansiaceae > Akkermansia. Next base: position 2,286 of record JAUNRC010000079.1, read on the forward strand.
CTGCGCGCCGCCATCGAAGGTGCCAAGGCTGCCTCCATGCCCAAAGACAACATCGATCGTGCCGTAAAGAAGGGCACCGGCGAACTTCAGGGCGAGACCATTCAGGAAATAACCTATGAAGGTTACGGCCCCGCCGGCACGGCGTTCATCGTTGAGGTTGCCACCGACAACACCAACCGTTGCTCCTCCGAAATCCGCACAATCTTCTCCAAGAACGGCGGCAACATGGGCACCCCCGGCTCCGTGGCTTACCAGTTTGACCGCAAGGGCGAAGTCACCGTTAATGACCCCACCCTCGATGAGGACAGCGCCATGGAACTTGCCATGGATTGCGGAGCCGATGAGTTCGAGGAAGGCGAGAACGAAGGAGAGTGGGTATTCATCTGCGGCCCCACCGACGTGCAGAGCGTCAGTGAGGCTCTGACCACCGCCGGCAAGAGCGTAACCGGCATGAAGCTCATCTCCGTTGCCCAGAATCCCACCGACATCACGGATTTGGATACCGCCCAGAAGATTATGCGTCTCTTTGAGCGTCTGGATGACTACGATGACACGATGAACGTGTTCTCCAACTTCGAGATTGCCGAGGACATCCTCGAGCAGTTGTAATACTTCCGATATTCAGCTAGCTCGGCCCAACTTCATCGGCGGGCGGCAAGCATTGCGCCGCCCGCCAAATATCCCCTCTCCGTTCCGGTTCACAATTTTGTCACTCTTCCCCAAACATGAGCGAAATGGATGAAAGCCCACGCCCCGCAAGGAAGCGTTTTGTCAAAACAACTCCGACCGACCGCGAGCCGAATGCTCCCGGTCAGCCCTACAAAGTGCGCCGTGAACAGATACCGGGCAATACCGGTCGCCCCCAACGTCCCTACCGCCAACATAATCAAGGTGGTAAATTTCAGCGACAACAATTTCGCAATAAACAAAATCGCCAAAAACAGGAACAGGAAGTCACCAACGGCCGCGCCTATGTTCCTGTGGGTGAGCCGGAGGAACTTACCGGACTGCTGGAAATTACCGCCAAGGGGTTCGGCTTCATTCGCGTGCCGGACAATAACTGGGCACCCTCCAACGATGCCGTTTACGTACCGGCCGACCTCATCAGCCAGCACCACCTGCGCCCCTATGTGCAGATAACCGGCATGGCCCAGCGCTACGAGCGCGGCCACCAAATCACCACCATTACCGCCGTCAACGGCCTCCCCCCGGCAGAGGCCGCCAACGCGCCCCACTTCGAGGACCTCAAGGCCGTCAACCCCAATCACCGACTGGCCTTTGAGACAGAGCCCAAGCGCTTCACCACGCGCACGCTCGACCTTGTTGCGCCCGTAGCCCGAGGCCAGCGAGGATTGATTGTAGCCCCTCCCCGCACAGGCAAGACAACCCTGCTCATGCACATAGCGGAAGGAGCTCTGCAAAACTATGGAGAAGACCTCCACCTCATGGTACTTCTGGTGGATGAACGCCCGGAAGAAGTAACAGAGTTCCGCCGCGCCCTGCCCACCGCCGAGATATTCGCCTCGAGCAATGACAGCAGCGTGAAGGAGCACTGCCGCGTGGCCGAGATGTGCATAGAACGAGCCAAGCGTCTGGTCGAAAACGGTCGACATGTGCTCATTCTGATGGACTCCATCACACGTCTGGCCCGAGCCTACAACAACGCCGATCGCGGCAGCGGCCGCACCATGAGCGGAGGAATCGATGCCCGAGCCCTCGAGACTCCGCGCCGCCTCTTTGCCGCCGCCCGCAACACCCGCGAAGCCGGCTCCCTCACCATTCTGGCCACGGCACTTATCGAAACCAACAGCCGAATGGATGAGCTCATCTTCCAGGAATTCAAAGGCACCGGTAACATGGAACTTGTTCTCAGCCGAAGAATTGCCCAGCTCTATGTCTACCCCGCTGTGGATATCAATAAGAGCGGCACCCGTCGTGAGGAGCTCATTCTGCCGGAATGGATGCTGACCAAGATTCAGCTCATCCGCCGAGCACTTGCCAACCACAAGCCCGAGGAAGCCATGGAGCGCCTGCTCTTCTTCATGCGTAAGTTCCCCAACAACGCGCAGATGCTCATGGGCATAAAAAGCCGCAGTTGATAAAAGTCGGCCCCATACGCCCCCCATCTTCTCGACATGATTGATGAATTCATATCGTCCGTCGTCAAGGAATTTATTGAAGGGATTATCCAATACGACGCACCCGAGAAGCTCAGCAAAAGCGCCCGCGAGGCAATGGCACGCCGCATAGCCCCGTACAGGCTCAGTTCCACGCTTGTGAGCTACGGCATGATGGTCTGTCTCATCGGGGTCATCATCTTTCTTATTATCACCCCGGAACAAACATCCCTCTGCGGCGGTTCCTATCTTGCTCGCTTTGCGCTTTACATGCTGAGCTACACCTTAGGTGCCGGGTTGCTTAACCTCCTGCTCTCCGGCATAATTCGCTCATGGCGATTTGCCGACTTTCACGAGGCCTGTGCGTACCGCTGGCGCTTAGGGCCGGGCGGATTGAGCATAGCCCTGACATTATGGGGGCTTTTCCTGACAAGTCTCCTGCTGATAGGCATGAACCTGTAAACAAGCCAAAGAAAAAGCCGCGGTCTGAATGACTGCGGCTCTTGCATATACGGGCGAAGAGCCCGTTTGTCACTCTGCACAGGCAGCAGAGGTCATCAGTTCAGGCGGAAGGTGATTCGCGCCTTAGTCATATCGTAGGGAGAAACCTCAATCTTCACGCGATCACCCACAACCAGACGAATAAAGCGCTTGCGCATCTTACCGGAAATATGAGCCAGAAATTCATGACCGCTGGCCACCTTCACACGGAACATCGTACCGGCGAGCACGGCAGATACCACGCCCTCCATCTCGATTTCACCCTCACCGTCATCCTCGACGGCCTTCTTCTGCTTAACAGGAGCGGAGTTTGCGGGACGAGCACCGCCGCGGGCATTGCCTGCACCGCCGCGGGGAGCATTATTGTTGCGCTGCTGCGGTTTGGAACCGCGATTATTGGGGGGATTTGCCATTATATTTCGTATGGGTTAAAAAGCACGGCGCTATCAGAAGCGCGGTGCGCGGGTAGTTTAATGTGCATTTGGCTTCTTTGCAAGCGTTTTTTACTCATTTTGAATAAAAAAATGAAAAAAATCACCCGAAAACAGAAAAAGCGATTGACAAAAAGACATAAAAAGTGTAGAGTAGCCGCCCCGAACTAAGAGGTTCGATGGCGAAAGCCTAAACAGGAACAAATAATAGTAAATATGAAAACCTTCTCTGCCAAAGCCCAGGATATTGAGCGTAAGTGGTATGTGATCGACGCCGCCGACAAGGTGCTCGGTCAGCTCGCTGTAGAGGCAGCCAATCTGCTGCGCGGTAAGAACAAAACCATCTTCACCCCCCACGTTGACTGCGGTGACTACGTCATCGTTGTAAACGCCGACAAGGTGGTGCTGACCGGTAACAAAGAGCGTGCCAAGATTTACACCCGCTACACCGGCTACGTTGGCAATCAGGTTGTAA
>JAUNRC010000031.1 GCA_030535875.1 Akkermansia sp.
AAGATTTTTGCAGCCGTATTTTCTGTATGACACTTCGCCCAATGCGTTTGCCCTGTCCGAACAGAACATCAGACTTGCAGCAAGGACAACGATGTGATAACATTCGCTCATGGCTTTGCCCTGGTTCAATCAACGCTTTCCGCTGTTTCTCGCCCCGATGGCCGGGGTGACAGACCCCATCTTCCGCACTCTCTGCAAAGAGGCCGGAGCCGATGTTCTCGAAACGGAGTTCGTCTCGGCAGAAGGTGTGCTTCAAGCATGGCACCGCAACCGCCGCTATGTGGAGTTTGAAGAAGAGCATCGCCCGCTGGGCATCCAAATCTTCGGTTCCGTTCCCGAACATGCCGCTGCTGCCGCCCGCATTATTGTGGATGCTCTCCACCCCGATTTTCTCGACATCAACGCCGGCTGTCCCGTACCCAAGGTAGTGGGTAAAAACGGCGGTTCTTCCCTACTGAAGGATTTGCCGCTGCTGCAACGCATAGCAGGTGCCGTGGTGAAGGAACTGGGCAACGACTGCCCCGTCACGACCAAAATCCGCCTCGGTTGGGATGCTCAATCCATCTGTGCACCCGAAGCGGTTGTACGCTTGCAGGATGTCGGCGTACAGGCCGTCACCATTCATGGCCGCACCCGTGCCCAGCAGTACGGAGGTCAGGCGGACTGGGCTATGATTGACCGCTGCGCCCGACTCGTAGAAATACCCGTTGTCGGCAACGGAGATATTACCACGCCGCAGGATGTAAAAAAAGCGAAAGAACAGACCGCCGTTGCCGGAGTGATGATTGGCAGAGCAGCCATGAATGCACCTTGGATTTTCGCCCGTTCGCGCGAGTACCTGCGCTCCGGCAATATCCCCCCGGAACCCACTACTCCCGAAAAACTCGATTTCATGCTGCGCCATACCCGCATGGCCATCGAAAGCGCACACTACGGCGATGAACTTGTTACCATGCGCGCCATGCGAGCCCGCTTGTTGGCGTACGCCAAAGGAATACCGGGCAGCAAGCCTCTGCGCCCTGCTCTGGCCAGAGTCAGCTCACTGACCGAACTTCAGGATATCTTAGCGCCGCTTTACTGATTTTCTGCCCCGTCAGGCCAGCTCTAGGTCCGGGGTAAGAGCACGGGTTGCCTCATCGTGAAGCGTAGCCATGGGGTGCCGCAACGGCGGGCCGAAAGTATCTATCAAACGGCAAACACCCAATCCGCTCGTCGCGCTCTCGTATGCAGCAATCCATTCATCCGCTCTCTGTTGAGCCGAACGCAAAGAAGGATAGCGCTTCAAGCCCCGATGAAAAGGTTTGGGCGACAATCTGGCTCTCCAGCAGAGCTGACGACGGCACAATTTCACATACAGAGGGTCCGCTTGCAAGGCGATAAAAAGTTCCGATTCCCGCGAAGATGCGACCGTCAATCCGGGTTCACTCATCATTACCCGCCAACCATGAGCTGTGCGGTACAGACGAACCGAAAGCTCGGGAGATTGTTCACAAAGGTGCTGAATGGCTGCAATAAGTTGTTGTTGCTCACGCGCTTTGGATGGGAACAAATGAGCCCACAAGCCGCGACGAAAGCTATCAACATCCGCGAAGCAAAGGTTCACGGAATTAAGCACCAAACTTCCGTAACGATTGCGCGTGACAATGTTATGACTATCCGACTGCTGCTCAATAGGCTCCAGAATGGCTGCACTATAAGGCAGACTACACTCATCCAAGCGCCGCAATTCAGCACAAAGTCTCTCCGGCGTCGCCCCCGGGACATGATTCAGAAAATCCTGCCACAATCGGGCTCGTTCCTCCAAGCGCTGCTCAGCCTCAAGCTGCGAATCAGTCGACAGACCGCGCAGGCGCACCGCGCGTCCGGCAATCATGCGGCGCTCTTTCACCCAATAGGTCGGGATTTTCATAGCAATTTTTCTTCAATGGGTTGTAAGGTATCGAGCACATCCCCGGCCAGAGAAAATATTGCCGAAATCCGATTTTCGACGATTTCAAAAATAGTAGCCGATATGATTTCTCCATGCTGGCAGGCCACCGTACAGGGTCTGCGCCGTCCGTCATATTCCACCGACGAAAGCAGGAACATGAGATTAGGCATTTCATTGCGACTGCGCCAGTTATCAAAACAACTGCGCAAATGCCGCAGAACATCCAACTTGCTGAACAACGAAAGCCTAGCTGTCTCGCTTTCATAATGAATATCTTCCGCAAGCAATGGCAACATGGCATTAAAATCATGCGTCACCATCATCTCACCGAACTTCTGAGCAGCTATCTCCTCGCTTAATTCCTCTGCGCACGGATCATCGACATGAGAGGTAAAGCGCAGCTCCGACCTTACAGCTCCATGCTGAACAACCTTAATATCAAAGCCGCTCTCGGAATTACTCTCCAAACAAACCGTGGCAAATAAGACCTCCGCCGGTAAGTTCTCCGGCGGCACACTATCCATGCGGTCCGGATAGAAATCAGGGGCATATCGGCTGTAGCCCCGACTGTCGGCACGGCCGTTCACCACCGTGTCTACCAATACCAACAGGCGCTCACCTCCGGGGGCAATCATGCGCAGCTCCGGCAATCCGCCGCGAAATATCGGCTTGAACGGTGCACTCCATTCGTAGCCGGCTTCTATCAATCCGCCGGCAACTACCGCCACGGGCAGACTCAAAGGCAACAATTCCTCCGCCACTCCCGGCTCCGGTTCAGCCGGCGGCTCAATCAGCGAATCCGGCACGGCGTAAAGTTTACCGACGGCACATATTCTCTCCCCCGGCTCCGGCAGAGGAGCCTCAGGGTCGTAAATGGCAGCATATACATTAAATATCAGCGCCCCGGCCCTCGCCTCTATATGGCACAAGGGTAATCCGCAAAATGTACAACGGTTCGTACTGACGACCTCAGCCTGCAGTTCATGCCCCCGACATCCGGGGTCAAATGCAGCCTCTCTCACCATATTAACCCGACCGCACAGCATACTTAAAGCCCAACGGAATTGCCGACCTTGCCATACCACATTCGGGAACATCTGCCATTCCGCACACAATGCCTTCAGTTCCGTTCCGTCGGCAGCTCGCAAACAAAGCAAGGGCTGACCATCATCAATATCCTCCGCCGTTACCAACAACTCATTGACGGCATGCTCTGAAGAATAAAAACCACCATGCAGAACCTGCAAATATCCCTCATTTCGACCTTCCGTCACCGTAAGCATCAGCGGGTACTCCGTTCCGGAGCCGCGTATCTCCGTACCGGCCGGTAAATGCCCCGCATGAACAAAGCTCTCCACTACCGGATAAAGTCTCTGCCCGTGATTGGCAATCTCCTGTACCAAATTACGATGTTTGATATACCACGCAGCACAGGGGATATCTATGCCGATAGCATGCCGATGAGCAGCAGGTAAATACTGCGCAGCCTCCGGCAAAGTTGACCACGCCCCCTTCTCCCGCACCGCCACCAAGCCCCATGCCACGCAGCGTACCTTATCCTCGCGAACATGCTGAGTAAGACACGGCAGTACACACACCTTCCTCGCCTCAGCTTGTTCACAATATCGGAACTGTGCCATTGTCAGGGCTGCCGGAGCAGCCATATTGCACACGCTCACCACATAAACCGCTATCGACCCGGCCTCATCTTCTGCCGTAAAATGCGGCAAAGAAAGCAGTTCCTCCCTCGAGCCCTCCGATGTTGAACGGCGCACATGCCGCACACCACATGAGCGCAAATGCTCAGAGAGAGATTGTTCCTCTTCGGCCAACAAGACTTCACTGCTGCGATTGCAGAGATGAGAGACTGACGAAAGCTCATCCGCTCGTGAAATTACTGTTCTGAACTGGCTGTTCATATTACTCAGGCCTCAGCCGCACCTTGGCGATCATAAAGTTCCCGATAAAGGGGACATGTCTCATACAGCTCTTCGTGAGGTCCGTCCCCCACTATGCGACCATGGTCGAACACGAGGATTCGGTGAGCATTGCGGATGGTGCTGAAACGATGTGCCACTATCAAGGTTGTTCTGCCCTGTGCCAGATGATCCAATTCCTGCTGAATTTCCTTCTCACTCTCGGCATCCAACGATGCGGTAGCTTCATCAAGTATCAGAATGGGGGCATCTTTCACGAAAGCTCGGGCAATAGCCACACGCTGTCGCTGACCGCCGGAAAGCCCGGCACCGCCTTCACCCAACTGCGTATCCATCCCCTGCGGCTGCGATGACAGGAAAGCCGACACATGTGCAGAATCCGCCGCAGCATCTATCTGTTCCCGAGTGGCTCCCTGATGACCAAGAGCAATATTCTCGCGAATTGAGCCTTTGAAAAGCAAAGCCTGCTGTCCGACGATGGCTAATTGCTCTCTTAGGTCATGACGAGTAACATCGCGCACATCCACACCATCCACCAGAACAGCACCCTCCGTTGCCTCATAAAAGCGCGGAATCAAACTGGCGAAAGTCGTCTTACCGGCACCACTCGGCCCCACAAGCCCTACAATTTGCCCGGCCGGAATATGAATATTGATTTCACGAAGAGCCGGCTTCGCATTGCCGTAAGCAAATGTCACGTTGCGGAAGGTAATATCTCCCTTCACTCGCTGCGGAAGTTTCACCGGATTTTCCGGGTCATCAATATCGTTCGGTTCATCAAGAATTTCAGCCAAACGAGTCATGGCACCCTGAGCTTCGTTCAGACGATTATATGCCATTCCGGCGCGTTTCATCGAATCGAAGGTAAAGAATAGAGCTGCCGCCAATCCCATAAACTCTGATAAGCCCATACCGCACAGGCTGCCGCAAACCAGCAGGAACGAAAGAGCAAGAGCCGTCACGGATTCCATAATCGGAATAACCGCCCTCTGGTACTTCACGAGTTTAATCGTATTGCGACAATACCCTTCCGATGCCTGATCAAAGTCATCTATCTGACGTTCTTCCAAAGCATAGGCGCGAACTTCTCTCTGAGTCTCCAAGTTCTGTTGAACAACCGTATTGAGTTCACCCAACCCCTCTTGTGCTCTCAGAGCCTTTGTCGAAATTCTTTTACCAAAGGTTATAATTGGCCACGCTGCTAGCCCCACAAAAAGAATAACGAGGAAAATTTCCCATCGACCGACTGTAATCAGCAGATAAATGAATGCAAAAAGAGCGCACACGCAAGTGATGGGCTGCTTTACCAAATCATTGGAGATATGCGAAAGCACGGTCTGCACATTCTGGGTATCAGCCACAATTCGGCTGACCAAATCGCCTTTTCTTCGCCCTTCCAGAAAAGAAAGCGGCAATTGCTGAACATGATGGAACACCGTCGTACGCAAGCCCTCAAGTATGCGAATACCCAGAACATTCACCACAACGGAGTTTAACCACATTGCAAGCCCGCGAATAATGAAAATAAGCGGCATCGATGCACAGGCCAGCAACAGCAAAGTCATGTGAGGTAATTCCTTAAGCTGAGGTACCAATTTCAATAATTCGGGCTCAGCTTGCCCGGTCTGATGAAAGACCACGGGGAACACATACGTCACCATGAATGGCACACCCAAACCGCTGGCAGATGCAGCAACGATACCGGTGATAATGGATGTTATCAACCAAACGAGGTGCGGTAACAAAAAGCGTTTGACAAATTGAATGATACGAGCAATCATCACTTATTCTCCTTTCTCTCCTGATTCGATGTTGCCTGCTTTACCTGTTCATCATACAAGGAACGATAAAGCATGCAGCTCTCATAAAGCTGTTCATGATTACCATCTGCAACAATACGCCCCTCATTAAACACCAAAATACGCTTGGCCATACGAATAGTACTGAAACGATGTGCAATAATAAAAGTCGTTCGGCTCTGTGCCATATTTTCCAACGATTGCTGAATAACTGCCTCACTCTTCATATCCAAGGCTGATGTAGCCTCATCCAGAATAAGAATGGGGGCATTCTTCAAAATAGCGCGAGCAATGGAAACACGTTGCTTCTGTCCACCGGAAAGTCCGCCGCCACCTTCAGCCAGCATGAGATTATATCCCTCCGGTTTCATTTCGGCAAACTCCGTCACACAGGCCAAATCACCGGCTTGCCGAACTTCATCATCCGTTGCATTGGGACGGCCTACTCTGATATTTTCCGTTATCGTATCGCGGAACAATGCTGCAAACTGAGACACCAAACCGATAGAACGAGTTCTTTCCGCACGCGAAATATCTTTCACGTTCACCCCGTCTATTTTCACACAACCCGATTGCGGGTCGTAAAATCGACATATCAGGTTGATAAACGTCGTCTTACCCGAACCACTGGGGCCAACTAGTGCAACAATATCGCCGGCAGGAACATGCACCGTCAAATCATGAAGAACGGTATTCTCCTCATCGTATGCAAAAGTCACATTCTCAAAATCAACCTCACCTTTCACCGGCTCAGGCAAAGTTACAGGAATCTCAGGTTCCGGAGTCTCATCTTTCGCCAGCAATAACTCATTAAAACCGCCAATCATTACAGACATTAACTGGCACTGATTGGCAACCGTACCCAATCGTTTAATCGGGTCATAACAGAAATAAAATGCAGTAGCTATTGCTGTAAAGGCCTCCAGAGTAAGACCATCACCACAACCTCGGTAAAGAGAATATGCCAACGCCAGCGCACTTACCACCTCAATAGCAGGCGAAAGAGCCGACTGCCAAGCTGCCATCCTAATAAGCAACTTATTAAACTCTCTGATATTCTCTCCCAGCACTCTCTCCTGTCGGGCTTCGAGATTAAAGGCACGCACTTCACGCTGCGCCGTCAAAGATTCCTCCACATTTGCCGTAATCTGATTCATTCCGGCAAGGGCCTGTCGCATCTTCTTCACTATCGTCTTACCGACATATCGCACCAAAGGAATGCACAAACATGATATCAACAAATTTCCCAACAATACTGCACTCTCGTGATTCGTCGCTGCGGCATAAATAAGATACGCCACAGCCGCCATCAACGTAAGTGGCTGCACCACAATATCATTCAACACCTGCACCAGTTGCAACTGCATACCCTGAGTGTACTGAATGATTGTCGTCATTAAGGAGCCGCGTTGATGACGGTCGTGGAACGAGAACGACAACCACTGCAATCGGGCAAACATATCCGTACGCAAACCACGAACCACCCCCACACCCGCACGAGTCAGGAAATAGGCATTGACATACGTCGCCATCCCCCTCAAACTCATGACAAAGGGAATAATCAGAGCAGATGCAATTAACGTAAAGGTTGGCATGTCCTCCGGCGCAACATAATCCGCAAGATATGCTGTCAGCCATTCCGGGGCCGGAACCTCACCAAACACCACCGGACACACCTTCTGCACAATTACCGGCAAACCGAAACCGGACGCGGCTGCTGCCACGATACCGGCCACAATACCCCACACAACCAACCACTTATACGGCGGCAGGTATTTTTGCAACAAGGGGCGAGCCAACTCATAAAAACTCTGCTCTTTCTTCTTACTCATACAGAACAGTAGCATTCTAGCAGATAATTCGTCATCTATCAACTCAAAAATCCATGCTACCCGTTCTATTAACTTAATATTTTAAATAAACACAGACAGCGCCGACTCCGACCATCGGAGCCGACGCTGTAAAAAAAACGCACACGACTAAGCGTTAATCGCCGGTCTTCAGCACATTGATGAAAGCCTCCTGCGGGATATTCACGCGCCCGATGGACTTCATGCGCTTCTTACCTTCCTTCTGCTTTTCGAGCAGTTTGCGCTTACGGGTCACGTCACCGCCATAACACTTAGCAGTCACGTTCTTACGCATAGCGGAAATACTCTCACGAGCAATAATCTTGCCGCCTATACAGGCCTGAATGGCCACGGTGAAAAGCTGTCTTGGTATCACGTCCTTCAGCTTAAGCGCAATCTCACGGCCCTGAGACTCCGCACGCTCACGGTGAACAATCATCGAGAAAGCATCCACGGGCTCACCGGCAATCATCATATCCATTTTCACGAGTTTAGCGGCCTGATAACCATCGTACTCGTAGTCCATGGAGCCATAGCCGCGCGTAGTGGATTTGAGCTTGTCGTTGAAGTCCACCAGAATTTCCGCCATCGGAATGCGGCAGGTAAGCATCACTCGCGTGTCGTCAATCGTTTCGGTATGTATAACCTCGCCGCGCTTCTCCATCACGATGCGCATGATATCACCGATATAATCCGCAGGAATCATGACAAACACCTTCACAATAGGCTCGCGGATTTCCTGAATTTCCTGCGGGTCGGGCAGGATGCTGGGGTTATCCACCAACATCTCCGTGCCGTCGGTCTTGGTCACCTCATAAATCACCGAGGGGTAGGTGGAAATCACATCCATGTTGAACTCACGGCGCAGGCGCTCCTGAATAATCTCCATGTGCAACAGGCCGAGGAAACCGCAGCGGAAACCGAAGCCCAGCGCCACAGAACTCTCGCCCATATAGGTGAATGCCGCATCATTAATCTGCAACTTAGCCATGGCTGCCTTCAGAGCCTCGTAATCGGAGGAGTCAACCGGGTAAATACCGGAGAACACCATGGGACGAATTTCCTTGAAACCGGGCAAAGGTTCAGCGCAGGGATTGGCAAGATTGGTATAAGTATCGCCAATCTTCACATCAGCAGCCGATTTCATATTAGCGATAATGTAGCCCACGTCACCGGTCTCGAGCTGCTCGGTTGCCTGCATCTTGGGAGTGAACACCCCCACCTCCTTCACTTCGTAGGTCTCGTCAGTTGCGAAAAGTTTGACCTTCATCCCGCGAGACACGGTACCGCTGACCATACGAACGTACGAAACCACACCGCGGTAGGAGTCGTACACCGAGTCGAATACAAGCGCACGCAATTTGTCATCTTCTGCCGGCTGCGGATGCGGCACACGGCTCACAATAGCCTCGAGCACGTCCTCAATGCCGATACCGGCCTTTGCGGAACAGAGAATAGCCTCATCGTGAGGTATGCACACAACATCCTCCAACTGCTTGTAAACCTTAGGCAAATTAGCACTGGGCAGGTCAATCTTGTTAACAACGGGCACGATTTCCAACTGTTGATCAAGGGCCAGGTGCATGTTGGCAAGGGTCTGAGCCTCCACACCCTGAGCAGCATCCACGATCAACACCGCTCCATCACAGGCAGCCAAAGAACGGCTCACCTCGTAGGAAAAGTCAACGTGACCGGGTGTATCGAGCAGATTAAGTTCGTAGGTATTGCCGTCCTTAGCCTTATAACGCATCGTCACAGGGTGAGACTTAATGGTAATCCCCTTCTCTCGCTCCAAATCCATGGCATCGAGCAGTTGGTCCTGCTTATCACGCTCGCCGATGGTATTGGTAAACTCCAACAGACGATCCGAGAGGGTCGTCTTGCCGTGGTCAATGTGAGCAATAATGGAAAAGTTACGTTTGAAGCGAATATCCGTAGCCATGCGCGCGGGACTATACACGCACGTTATTCTTTTGTCAAGTCAAAAGAACATCAATCATTCACTTTGCAACGGCAGACAATCACACCGGGCAAATTTTCCTCCAGAGCAAAGGCAGCCACGACATGTACCCCAAGGTCTGTATGTGCCGCCTCAAACAGACGATGAGTGACATACTGATTGTTATCCAGATTACGCACCTCCTCCACATAGGCCGTCACATACTGACTACCCACTTCCATGCGATGTTCACGACACCATACAACTAATTGCTCAACAGTAGCAAACGACGCATAGCGGAAAGGATAATACAGAGCGGAAGTTACGGCAGCCGGATATTTGGAACGGTCCCACTGATGGTCCGTTGCAAGAAGAGCATCAGGCAGAGCAAAATGGGTATGGTACACGCGCCCGGGTTCGTCCGGTTTGGGGTCACTGTATGTACAGTCCACATGTACCCACCGCCCTTGCAGGCGCACAAGGTTCCAGCAATGATTATCGCGCTGAGCCTCACCGGCCACGAAGATATTCTCTATTCCGGCCATGCTGAGCATAAGTCGGTATGCGCGGGTATAGGCATCGCACACGCCCTTGCCGGTAAGCAACAGACGAGCCGTGGCATTTGCTGAATCCTGACCGTGCATTTCGCTGGTGTATGTTCCGTTCAGCACAATGTAATCATGCAGCGCCAGGGCCCGCTCATAATCCGAAGAATACTCAGCACACACGCGATTGACAACATTCCGAGCCAGCGACAAGGCCCTTCGCTGATCAGAAGTAAGCCGAGCCTGAGCAGCAGGATGACGATAGGCATACAACATCACCTCATTATCCGCATAGTTCGGCTGCAATATAACCTCACTCCCACGAGTACAAATGGAAAACGATACCGCCACTCCGTCCCGCAACAGCACATTGGCCAGAGAATATGCCCGATTATAAGTATCGCCCCCCTCCAACCGGAATGTAATACTCGGAGTCAATTCTGCCATTGCTGCGCGGGCATAGGCCAAAACTTGCCGCTCCTCCGTCAACGTGGGCCCCCCCCCTTTTTCGACCTGAACTAAGCTCGTATTCACAACTCCGGGCTGAGCAGGCACAGCCCCCCCACGAGTGCCGCACCCGGACAAAAGGACACACGCCACTGCAACCCATGCTGCTCGCATGATCTCATGCTACCACCATTCTCAAAAAAGGTAAAGATAAATCATTCATCATACAAGGCTATTCAGCGTTTTTAACATCCAAAACACGATTTTTCTGACAGCGGCTCATCTTTTCACATGCTGACATCGCCCGGACTTGACACAGCGCACGCGCGAGGGCATACTTTCTCCGTTATGTTGAACCTTTATGATACGCAGTCGGGGGCGATGAAGCCCGTACAGGCAGAAGACGGCAAACAGCTGCGCTTCTACTGTTGCGGCCCGACGGTATACGCAGCAGCTCACATCGGCAACTTCCGCACCTTTGTCGTGCAGGATGTTTTCCGTCGCGTAGTGGAACTGGGAGGCCTGCGCACCAAACATGTACGTAATCTGACGGATGTGGACGACAAGACCATCCGCAACTCGCAGGCTCAAGGCATGCCGCTGGGCGAATACACCGCCAAATGGACCGCAAAGTTCCACGATGACTGCAAGGCTCTCAACTGTCTGCCGCCCCATGTCGAGCCCAGCGCCGTGGGACACATTAAAGAACAGCTCGATATCGTACAAAAGCTCATGGAAGGCAACCATGCCTACCAAAGCGATGACGGCTCCGTCTACTTCCGCATTTCCTCCTATACTGACTACGGGCGCTTGGCCCATCTGGACCGACAGGAACTCGACCTCGGCAAAACGGCCAATACACGAGCCGATACGGACGAGTACGAGAAGGACAGCGTAGCGGATTTCGTTCTGTGGAAAGCCCGTCGCCCCGAGGACGGTCCCAACTTCTGGCCCTCCCCCTGGGGAGAAGGCCGCCCCGGCTGGCACTTGGAGTGCTCTGCCATGAGCCATAAGTACCTTGGCGACACCTTTGACCTGCACTCCGGCGGCGTGGACTTAGTGTTCCCGCACCACGAAAATGAAATTGCCCAAAGTCGCTGCGCCTGCGGCGGAGAGTTTGCCCGCCATTGGTTCCATGTCACCCATCTTTTGGTAGACGGAGCCAAGATGAGCAAGAGCTTGGGCAACATGTACACACTCGACCAGTTGCAGGAAATGGGCTATACCCCTGCTGCCCTGCGCTATGTACTGGCCGGAGCCTATTACCGCCGCCCGCTCAATTTCACCCTCAACGGGATGAAAGATGCCACAAGCGCCCTTAACAAACTCGGCCGATTCGACAAGGAACTCGCCAAGACCTCTGCCGCCAAGGAACCCACCTACCGCGACCTCGTGAAGAAGGCCCCCGCCCTCGGCGCATTCCAACCTGCATGGGACAGTCTGGAGGACGACCTGAACGGTCCCGAAGCTCTCGGCCACGTATTCAGCGCCATCAAAGGCATCAAACCCGCTGAGATGGATGCCGCCACCGCAACCGAGACATGGCAGGCCTTCCGCTTCATCATGGAGGCTCTCGGCCTTCAACTGCCCGACCCCGATGCCGACATCGAAGTACCGGCGGAAATCAAAGCCATTGCCGATGAACGCTGGGCTGCCCGTCTGGCAAAAGACTGGGTTACGGCAGATGCCCTGCGCGGCAAACTCACCGAGCTCGGATGGGCCATGAAAGACGGTAAGGACGGCTACAAACTCACCAAGGCATAAGTCACTAACATGGATACCAAAGACCTTTCCCTGCTCGGCAGGCACACCGAGTTCTACCGCAGCCCCGAAGATGCCCAATTGGAGGCATTCCCCAATCGCAGTCCTCAGCGACCCTATGTAGTAACTCTCACCACACATGAGTTCTCCTCCCTCTGCCCCGTCACCGGACAGCCCGACAGTTGCGAACTCACCATCACCTACACCCCCGCGGAAAAAGTAGTGGAAACCAAGAGCCTGAAATACTACCTCGTCTCGTTCCGAAACTATGCGGCTTTCAATGAGCAGGTGGTCAACCGCATTCTGGATGATTTGGTGGCAGCCGTCGACCCGGCTTGGATGAAAGTTGTCGGCAAGTTCGGTGCCCGAGGCGGCATTCAGCTCACCTGTACTGCCGAGCACAAGCCTGAGAACCGCCCTGCATGAAAGTAGCCGTTCTCCTCTCCGGCGGGCTGGACTCCACCACAGCCCTCTACTGGGCGCACCACCACCACGAGGTGGTGTGCGCTCTTTCTTTCGACTACGGCAGCAATCACGCCGCTCGCGAACTGGCCTGCGCCCGATGGCAGGCCCAACATCTCGGCATTCCCTACCACGAAATCAATCTGCGCTCCATCTCGGCACACCTGCAAAGTGCCCTGCTCAACGGCGCGGAAGCCATCCCCACCGCCGACTACGCCGAGGAAAACCTCAAGCAGACAGTCGTCCCCTTCCGCAACGGCATCTTTCTGGCCATAGCAGCAGGCATAGCCGAAAGTAACGGAGCCGAGGCCATCGTCATCGCCGCGCATAACGGCGACCACGCTCTCTATCCGGATTGCAGGGAGGACTTCATGGCTGCCATGGCCTCAGCCATTTCGCTGGGCACCTACGCCAAGTTGCAAATTTTGCGTCCATTCATAGCCAACACCAAGGGAGAAATCACCTCCATCGGAGCAGAACTGGGAGTAGACTTCTCCCATACCTACTCCTGCTATTGCGGGCGGGAGCGCCACTGCGGTCAATGTGCCACTTGCCGCGAGCGCAAAGAATCCTTCAGCGCCGCCGGGCTCCCGGACCCGACGCCATACGAAGCTTAGCATCCTTCGCTAGCGGCTCCGCCGGAGCCGAGGCCTCTACAAAGACGGCCGTTCCGACCTCACAGCTCTCAAAAATAAAAAGAGCATCTTTCTCGTGCAAACGTATGCAACCATGCGAGGACGGACGTGAGCGCACCGGCCCTTGGTGCAATCCCACACCATCATATGTCAGGCGCATGAAGAACGGCATGGAGCAATGGTACAGATTGGACTTGTGCTCACGGTGCTTCTCGATTACACGGAAATGCCCCGTGGGTGTGGGAGTGGACTTCTTTCCGCTGCACACTCGGAATGTTCTTACGACCTCTTCGCCATCTTTCAGGCACCCACGCTGTGTCGTAAGATCTATCATAATATGGCGTCCCTGCTTTTCCGTAGCTTCTATCAGCGCCGCATGCTCCGTATTATAACGCACGGCCTCAGCCCTCGCCTGCCGGGCAGCCCTCCGCATAGCAGCCTTACGAGCACGGCGCATGTGCTGACGCTGAGCCGTTGTAAGAGCCGAGCCATCAGCCAGTTGCTCCGCCGTAGGCTCTTCATCCTCGGGATAAACGTAGCGCACGATACGGTTCCCTCGCACAATCCCGAAAGGCGGATAAAGAGCTGTTATCATTTGCTTCTCGCTCAACCCCCAACTCGGGTCAATCTCGATATCAACCGACTGCTTATAGCGCAGGCGCATCGCTAACTCCGGGTCACGATAGCGAACAGGCTTCTCTTCCGATATACAAAAATCATCCTCAAACAAAGCCGGTAATTCATCGTCACAGCCTGAGCTTGCCGACAAGGGAACGGCAAACAATAGTGCGGCAAATGTTATACCAAAATACTTCATTTATTCTGAATATAAATATAGCATAATTTTTTCTTTATCACAAGCAGATTCGCAAACATTATGACAACAAAATACAGATGCGCACCGACCTGCAGCGAATTCAGCCGGCACAAGCATAAAAAACTTGCAAATAATGCCACAAGCTGCTACACTCCCGCCCGCAAGCCTGACAATTAACAATTAGTAATTCACGCAATGCCGAGTGTACTGATAAAAACCTATGGTTGCCAGATGAACGAACGTGACAGCGAACAGGTGCTGAGCATGTTTCTGGCGGGCGGTTATGAGATAACAAAAGATGAGGCCGAGGCCGATGTCATTCTCATCAACACTTGCTCCGTTCGTGAAAAAGCCGAACTGAAAGCACTGGGGAAAATGGGCCTGCTCTGCTCCCGCCCGACAGCCAAGCCCTGGGTTGTATACGGCTTCATGGGCTGCATGTGCCAGAGCCGACAGCGCAGTCTTTTCCGCGACCTGCCGAGACTCGATTTAGTATGCGGCACCCGTCAGTACCACAATGTCTACAAGCATTGCAACCGCCTGCTGCGCAGCCGTCTGGGGAAGAACATCACCGAACCGTTCCGTCGCGGTGCTCACATCTGCGCCGTAGAACATGAGGACGGCTTCCAGAACGCCATCAAAGACCACATGCCCCCGGCCGGTAATTGCACGGCCTTCGTCTCCATCATGCAGGGCTGCGACATGAAGTGCTCCTACTGCATCGTACCCAGCACACGCGGTAGTGAGTGCAGTCGTCCGCAGGAAGACATCCTCATCGAAGCGCGGGAACTTGTAGCCCGCGGCATAAAAGAAATCACCCTGCTCGGCCAGATTGTCAACCGCTACGGCAAGGATGAGCCGATGGTGAACGGTCGAGGAGCATTCGTGCGTCTGCTGGAAGCTCTGCACGAAATTGACGGTCTGGAGCGCATACGTTTTACCTCACCGCACCCCATCGGCTTCCGTCAGGACCTGGTGAATGCCTACACCTACCTGCCAAAGCTGTGCAGTCACATTCACTTCCCCATGCAGAGCGGCAGCGACCGCATTCTCAAGCTCATGCTGCGCCCCTACAAGAATGAGAAGTACCTGCAACTCTGTGAGGCCATGCGCGAGGCACGCCCGGATTTAGCCATCACGACTGATATCATCGTCGGGTTCCCGGGCGAGACGGATGAGGACTACCAGCAAACGAAGGCAGCGGTAGAGCGCATACAGTTTGACAACGCCTTCATCTTCCAGTACTCACCGCGCCGCGACACACCGGCCGCCGCCATGGAGAACCAGATTTGCCTGCGCGTGAAGGAAGAGCGCAATCACGACCTGCTGGAGTGCGTCAATCGCATCGCCACGGCTCGCAACATGGCTCTGGTCGGCACGGAACAAAGCATTCTTGTGGAAGGTCCCAGTAAGAACAATCCTGACCGCCTGCAAGGCCGCACCTCACAGAACAAACCCGTCATCATCGACGGAGGAACAGCCGAGGTAGGCAGCATTGTACCGGTTCGCATTGACGAATGTACAGGCTTCACACTCTACGGCTCCGTACAGAAATGAGATTTCTTCTGTCAGCAACAACTGTTATCCTCCTGCTCATCAGCCCCGCATGGGCTCAATGGCAACAAGATATACCGGCAGATATACGCGAGTACTACCTGGACAGCGACCAAGTACTCAGTGAGGAGCCCTGTGATTGGCGACAAACAGTGGGAGACATCTTCCGCCCGGTCGTGAAAGATTGCCGTAGCGCCCGCGAAGCCGTGCTTCGCATTGCCGCCAATATGACGGCACTCACAGGCACGTATTACTCAGCCGAGCGCCGCAAACAGGACATGAATGCTACGGAGGCTCTCGCAGAGAAAAAGATTTCCTGCACCGGACAAACCATCCTGATGGTCTGTGCCTTTCGTTCCGTAGGCATACCGGCAAGAGCGGTCGGCATCATGACATGGAACCACGTTCGGGGCAATCACACCTGGCCCGAAGTATGGCTGGATGGCGAGTGGCAAATGATTGAGTTCAACGAAAAAGACTTCAACACCGGATGGGTGATGGAAAACATCGGCATGCTCGACCCGGAACATCCGTGGCAACGCATCGTTGCGCAACATCCGCAAGGGAACCGCATTTTCCCGGTCGGTGACATGAGTCGCACCCGCATAGCGGCAAGCGATGTTACGGAGCGTTACCGCCGTCTGGCTGATGCATGGTACGCAAAAAACGGTTTACCCCCTCATTTCCAACGATTGATGCTCGACCTTCACCCGCGTCCCCATACGAAGGAAATCGTCAGATTAGTCACTACCGACGGCAAAGTGCTGGAGGAGCAAGCCCTGCCCACCACCCGTGATGACATGCGGAAGTTTGCCACCTTCAGCCTACCGCGAGAAGGACAATATTTCCTCATTTTCGCTAACAACGAGCAATTTGCCATTCAGGCCACACAGGGACCGGTCAACATTCTTCGGCTACTTCGCCAATGAAAAGAGCTTTACAAGTTCTGCGCCTGCTGCCGTTTGTCTGCATAGGAGCGGTAAAGTCTAAGTTCACATGTGGCACTGATGTCAACTATCATACTCGAGGTACCCCCTGATAAACAATCTGCCCGCCCTCATCACCTGCACCGGGACCGAGTTCAATGAGATAATCTGCCCGTAAAAGAATACCCTGATGATGCTCAATACACAGCACGGTATGCCCTGCCGTGCGCAGACGATAAAGAGCCCGCAACAGCATATCCACCTCGCGAAAATGCAGCCCCGTGGAGGGCTCATCAAGTACGAAAAGGAGGCGTTCTCCCTCGCGACGACCTCGCTTGGGTGCAGCCTTGGCCAGATAGGTGGCAATCTTCACACGCTGCGCCTCACCACCCGACAAAGAAGTAACTGAACGATCCAGAGAAAGATATCCCAGTCCGATATCGTGCAGGGCCTGCAAAATCCCGGCAGCAGTCGGTATGGGCGCAAAAAACTCCAGAGCCTCATCAACCGTCAGGGAGAGAGCCTGCGCAATGGACTTCCCTCGCCATGTAACCTCCAATGTCTCGCGGTTATAGCGGGCACCGTGACAGGCATCGCATGGTGTGTAAAGGTCAGCCAAAAAGTTCATATCCACCTGCAACTGACCGGTTCCGGCGCAGCGCTCGCAGCGTCCGCCCCCGGTATTGAGCGAGAACCGCGCTGCCGTATAACCACGCTGGCGGGAGAGGGGCAAAGCGGCATAAAGAGGGCGCAAGACATCCAACAAGCCGGTGGCAGTGGCCGGGGTAGAGCGAGGAGATGTCCCCAATGGGCTCTGGTCGAGCACCACCGCCCGACTTATCCCCTCAGCACCCTTCACCTTACCGGCCTTGAGCGCAGGCAGCAGACACTCATGAACCAAGGTACTCTTGCCCGAACCGCCCGGACCGCTCAAGCAGGTGAACGCCCCCAGCGGCAGCCGCAGGGTTACATCTTTCAGATTTCTGGCCTTAGCATGGCGCAATTCCGCCCACTTGCAGGCCTGCAGCTCCGGTGACTCAGACTCAGCAAATTGTCGACGACCGGCCAACCAGGCCCCCGTAGGAGACTGCTCGTTCTTCAGGAAGTCCTCATAAGTTCCTTCAGCCAGCACCTGTCCGCCGTCCGGCCCGCTGCCGGGCCCCATCTCCACCAACCAATCAGCAGCAGCAAGCAACTGCGGATCATGCTCTACCACCAAAATGGTATTTCCCTTATCACGCAGGCGCTGCAAGGCAACAATAAGTCGCGCCGTCTCGCTCGGGTGCAAGCCGATAGTGGGTTCATCAAGAATGTAGAGCACCCCGGAAAGGCCGCCGCCTATCTGGCCGGCCAATCGGGCTCGCTGTAATTCACCGCCGGAAAGGGTAGCTGCCGCCCGCGAAAGCGAAAGATAACCCAGCCCCAGTTCAATCAAGCAATCCAAGCGTCGCTGCAACTCCTGCACGGCCGTCTGTAAAGTCTCGCGAAACACGGGAGGTATGCTCAACTGACCCAACATCTCCCGATTTTCCGTCACCGTCAGGTTACAAAAGTCCCCCATGTTCACTTCCTGTTCACCAAAGGAAAGAGTCACGGCCAAGGCTACCGGGTTCAGTCGCATACCACGACATGCGGGGCATGTCTTCCATTCTCCGCGAGCCGTCTCCTTCACCCCGGTTCCCTCGCATGCAGCACAGGCACCCTGAGAGGAATAGTGCGAAAAGAGCCGCGGGGTAAGGTCAGGCAGAACAAAGCCGGTTTCGGCATTGCGATAGCGGGTATGAAAACATTGCAGTTGTGGTTCAGCGCCTTTCTTCTGCACAAGAGCTCGGAGCTCATCCGGCCACAAGCGCAGCGCTACCTGCACAGAGTCCGCTATGCGGGAATCACTCCCCTCGCGCACAACGATTCGGTCGACAACAAGCTCACAAGTTGCGCCCTCCGCCGGGAATGATGCCTCCAACTCCTCCAGTTCCTTAATCTCACCATTCACACGCACACGCAGGTAACCGAGCTTGCGTAATTGCAGAATATCACTCTCAGGTTCACAACCGAAGCTCGCAGCCAGCGGCGCCAGTAGGGTCAGGCGGGTACCCTCGGGCTGAGAACCGAGCGAAAGCACAATTTCATCCGGGCTCAGGCGAGTCAATTTCTCCCCGGTCACGGGGTCATGCGGTACTCCGATGGCAGCATACAAAATCCGCAGGTAATCCAGCACCTCGGTAATAGACCCCAGAACGGCGCGATTATGCCCCTGCGGCATGTGCTGCTCCAAACAAAGCGCCGGCGGCAAACCGTCAATTGCCCCCACGCGCGGCTTTTCAGGGCGAGCCAACAAGCGTCTGGCTCCCGCCGAGAGGCAATCGAGAAATCGGCGGCGAGACTCCGCAAACAAGGTATCATGTGCCAAAGTACTCTTACCGGAGCCGCTGGGTCCCATCAGCGCAATGATTTGTCCTCCCGGTAAAGTCAGATTAAAATGGCGCAGGGTATGATGTGCAGCATCTGTTATACGGATATCCATACTCATTCAAGCCTTGTCATTACTCCGGCTCCACCTCATACCATATCCCCCGATGAACAGCCCCTTTCTCTTTCTTCAGCACAGGCGCATGACAATCGCCCACCAGCTCAGCACCACGACGCAGAATAACTTCCCGACGTGCCACTATGCGCCCCGTCACACGACCGGCTATAACCAATGTATCAACAGTTGCTCCCTGCTTCAACGTGAGCGATACCGAGCGCTCCACCTCCAAATAGTTCGCCTGCACCGAACCTTCCAGACAGTTATCGCAACTCACCCGCATCTTCCCTAAACAACGGTATGTGCCCGAGGCGCGACCCAATAAAAGACATTTCCCGCATACGACCGAAACTTGCGACAGCACGGCATCGGGCAGCACCGTCACTTTTCCGAGCGTTCTTACCGTCAGACGTTGTGCTCCGGGACGCAGCTCAACATCCGTCATCTTCAAGTGAGCGTGACAATGAGAACAATTAGCCGAGAGAGCTGCCGCCGGCACCTTACAGGCCCTTCCGCACTCATAGCACACAACTTCCTGCTGCGGCACTCGCGGATTCTCCCTCTCGGAGCGAGAAGCAAACGAGGTGAGCGCAGCACGTCGACTGCGCTCACCCTCAGGTAACAAACCGGAGACAACGGGCACGATTAACGGCTCTGTTCTGTACTCCGGCATGGAAATCATACTGCCGAGCCTCAGCCCAACAAATTGTTGTTAGCAGGACTGCCGGCAGGAGCCTTGGCAACCTTGGGCTTCTTCACGGGAGCCGTGGTCGGCACAGCAGCGGCAGAAGCAACTCCCACCATGCAGTGCCCGATGAATACGGCACCCTCCTGAATGGAAATCTTAGAGGCGGTCACATCACCCACAAGCTCAGCAGTGGAGGAGAGCTCTACGCGATCCGTCACAACAACATCACCCGTCACACGACCATGAATGATGGCGCTCTTGGTACGGACAGCCACCTTAGCCTGCTCACCGGCCTGAATGATGGCATTGGCACCCACCGTCAGCACACCGTCAGAGGTGATTTCGCCCTCTACGGAGCCATCCACAAGCAAATCATCCGTAAATCGCAGTATACCCACGATGGAAACATCGGAGTTCAGCACATTGCGGGAGGCAACAGCCGTCGGAGCCATCATGGGTTCAGCCCCGAAGGGAGAGGTTGCGGGTTCGGCACCACCGAAGAAACCACCCTGCATGGCAGGCTCGGGAGCCGTAGCTGTAGGAGCGGTCCACTCTGCGGGCACATCGGCATCACCAAAGGTGGGAGCGGGAGCCGGAGCAGGCTCAGGCTTATTGCGGGAAGTAGCGTATCCTTTGAACATAATCGTATCGTATTGAAAGGTTTAGAAATATCGGAGCAGAAACCTGCTCAAGCACGCTGATATGTTACCTTGAGCCGTTCGATTTGTCCACCTGAATTTACGTCACAGATACATTTTTTTCAAACGGTGCAGAAAGATGCTTGCCATGACGCTTATTTTAAGGTAGATTGAGAACATGTCCGCAAAACGCTTTATTCTGAATGAGACGAGTTACCATGGTCATGGAGCCATCAAGGAAATTATAACCGAGGTAAAAAACCGCGGTTTTGCCAAGGCTCTCGTGGTGACAGATGCCGATTTGGTACGCTTCGGAGTGGTTGCGAAAGTAACCGACCTGCTCGATGCCGCCGGCTGTGCATACGAAATCTACGACAAAGTGAAGGCCAACCCGAGTGTTGCCGTTGTTGAAGGTGGCGTGGCCGCTTTCAAGGCAGCCGGGGCTGACTACATGATTGCCATCGGCGGCGGTTCCCCGCAGGATACCGCCAAAGCCATCGGCATCATCATCAACAACCCTGAGTTCGCCGATGTGGTATCGCTCGAAGGTCTTGCCCCCACCAAGAACAAGTGCGTGCCCGTTATCGCTGTAGCCACAACCGCCGGTACGGCTGCCGAGACTACCATCAACTACGTCATCACCGACGAGGCCAAGCGCCGCAAGTTCGTATGCGTCGACCCCCACGACATCCCCGTAGTCGCCGTGGTGGACCCCGACATGATGTCCTCCATGCCTGCCGGCCTGACCGCCGCCACCGGTATGGATGCCCTCACCCATGCCATCGAAGGCTACACCACTCTCGCCGCCTGGGAGCTGGCCGACACACTGAATCTCAAGGCTGTTGAACTGATTGCCAAGAACCTGCGCAAAGCCGTTGTGAATGACCCCGACGGTCGTGAGGGCATGGCTCTGGGCCAGTACATGACCGGCATGGCATTCTCCAACGTCGGTCTGGGCGTTGTGCATGGTATGGCTCACCCGCTGAGCGCCTTCTACAACACACCCCACGGTGTGGCAAATGCCGTGCTTCTTCCCTATGTCATGGAATACAATGCCCCCTACACCGGTGAGAAGTTCCGCGAAATTGCCCGCGTGATGGGAGTACAGGGTGTCGACTCCATGACTCAGGAAGAGTACCGCAAGGCTGCTATCGATGCCGTTAAGCAACTCTCCGTTGATGTCAAGATTCCTCAGACTCTGGCCGAAATCGGCGTGAAGGAAGAAGACTTGGAAGCCCTGACCGATGCCGCTATGGCTGACGTCTGCACCGGCGGCAACCCCCGCCCCTGCACATGGGAAGAAGTTCTCGAGGTCTACAAGACCGCCTACAAGGGCTGATCCCCTGCTACAAATCAACATGCACCGCTGTGTTATACCGGCACAGCGGTGCTTTTTGTTTGGTACGGTGCGTACAAGTTCGGCTTGGGCCGGTTCATGCCGGGTACAAGCAGATATTGTAAAAAAGCGTGCCGAGTATGTAGCCGATGTGCTGAACAGTCAGCTCATCCCCTCTATTGTTCTTCTGAATTACGGCATGTTGGAGGTGCCTATGCCGGAATTGCGCTTTAAGATTCCGCAAGAAGGCGTGACTTTGGAGCGCGTGCAGGTGGCAAAGACCGCGCTCGAAATCAAGGGCATGAAGCTCAAAAAGAGCGAGGTGTACGAGTTCATCGGTTTTGCTCAACCCGCCGAGGGTGACGATGTTTTCGAGTCCGCTGCCGACGAGCCGAAAGACGGATTTTCAGCTTTGTTCGGCAAGGGAAAATCCGGTAACGATACCGACCCTGACGACGACCCTCCGCAACCGAAGAAGAAAGCTCCCGCGAAGCCGGAGGACGCTGCGGAGCCCGTGAGCGCGGCCAAATCCCCCGCCCCCACCGACCCCGCGCAGGAGTGGCTCGCCCCCATTAAAGAGAAGTTTCTCGAAGCCCGCAGAAACGGAGCCGACATGGCCGACCTGAAGAAGATGCTGCTCACCATGCACCCGAACACGAAGGCGCTTGCCAAGGCGTTCGCGAATAATATACTCGCCGGGTTTGCGGGGGAGGGAGAGGAAGTAGACGCTGCCAATCCTTATGGTTGCAATCAGTATAAACACATTCCTGGATGCGCTAATTCAAAAAGCTTAAAGACTCCAAACAAGAGAAAACGAAAAAATAGAAAAATCGGACATATAGACAAGAAAAAGATTACGCGTTGGTATAATTAAAAACTAAAACTCGTCATAAAGAGGAATTGCGATTG
>JAUNRC010000032.1 GCA_030535875.1 Akkermansia sp.
GTCTTCTTTACAGCGGGTTTTGCCTCAGGCTTTTTCTCCTCCGCTTTCTTTGCAACAGGCTTTTTCTCTTCTGCCTTTTTTGCAGCGGGCTTGGCAGCGGTGTCGGACTTCTTTTTGGCTGTAGACATGATAATAAGGTAAAATTTGAGCGATACTCCACCCTTTATGCATTTTGTCAAGTGTACGACAAAATGCGTGAGCAGTATATACCACATAATTTTATACAGTCAACCCACTATAGCCCATTATGACACACTTTTTTAAGAAAAGCTGACAATAAAAAACAGCACGGCTCATCACCGTGCTGCATATAAGTATGGTTTCCGTTCGTTATTAACGGCTGTGGATATTAAGCATCTGCGCGTACGTCGGCACAGGCCAAAGCGCAGCAGCAACAATAGCTTCGAGAGCATCTACCGTCAGACGGGCATCTTCCATAGCCTTTCTCATAGCCATGGGCTCGCCGCAACTGATGGCGTCCTCAAGGGCATCCACCCTGGGCACCAGCTCATCATAAAGAGAGCCGATTTCTCCGGCCATGGTACGAGCAGCCTTAGCACCGGCAGGAATGCCGGCCGCCTGAATAGCGCTCACCGTGTTGCAGATTCTCGTCATCTGCTCGGCAATAGCCGGCAGATAAATTGTTCGCAGCATATTCAGGCAAGTCTTAGCCTCAATATCAATGAGTTTCTCAAAGTTTTCAATCTGAATTTCACGGCGTGCTAACAACTCGGAGCGATTAAGCACGCCGTACTTCTCCATGAGTGCAATCGTGTCGGGTCTGGCGAGTACATCCAGAGCCTCGGGAGTGCTCTTAATGTGAGGCAGACCGCGGCGCTCAGCCTCAGCCACCCACTCATCGGAATATCCGTTACCATTGAAGATTACACGGTCATGGCAGGTGATAAGCTCCTTAATAAGCGCGCTGACCTCAGATTTGAACTCGGGAGTACCGGCATGGGGCTCAAGACGAGTAGCGACGATATCAAGCGCCTCGGCCATAATGGTATTGAGCACGGCCATGGGCCAGGCACAAGTCTGCGAGGAACCGACGGCACGGAACTCAAACTTATTACCGGTAAAGGCGAAAGGCGATGTTCTGTTGCGGTCTGTCGTATCCTTAGGTAATTCCGGCAGCACATCCACGCCGAGCTCCATCGTGGTCTTGGCAGCGGAGGTACGGGCACCGCCGGCTTTTATCTGTTCGATAATGTCGGTAAGCTGGTCTCCCAGGAAAATGGAAATAATGGCGGGAGGGGCCTCAGCAGCCCCCAGACGATGGTCGTTACCGGCCTTGGCAATAGAGGCACGCAACAGGTCGGCATGCTTATCCACACCCATAATGACGCTGGCAAGGAAGGTGAGGAACAGCAAGTTGCTGTGCGGGGTCTTGCCGGGTGAGAAAAGCGAGCCGAGCTCCGGGGTGGAGAGCGACCAGTTGTTGTGTTTACCGGAGCCGTTCACACTGGCATAGGGCTTCTCGTGCAACAGGCAGACCAGATTATACTTCAAAGCCTGGCGCTGCAGGATGTCCATAATCATCACATTATGGTCGACGGCCACATTGCAGGGCTCAAAGAGGGGGCAGATTTCAAACTGACCGGGAGCAGCCTCGTTGTGACGTGTCTTTGCCGGCACGCCGAGAGCCCACAGAGCACGATCAACACTCATCATGAACTCCAGCACACGCTCTTTGATGGAGCCGAAATAATGGTCTTCCATCTGCTGGTGCTTGGGCGGCAGACAACCGAACAGGGTGCGACCGGTCTCGATAAGGTCGGGACGCTTCAAATAAAGGTCACGGTCAATGAGGAAGTACTCCTGCTCCGCGCCGAGATTGCTGACAACATAGCCGGGCTCAATCCCGAAGCAGCGCAGCACGCGAGCAGCCTGCTGAGCCACGGCAGCCATGGAGCGCAGCAGCGGAGTCTTCTTATCGAGAGCCTCGCCGGTATAGCTGCAGAAAGCCGTCGGAATGCAAAGGGTAACGGTATGCTCCGTACGCTTGATGAAAGCGGGGCTGGTGGGGTCCCATGCGGTATAGCCGCGGGCCTCGAAGGTTGCGCGTATGCCACCGCTGGGGAAGGACGAGGCATCGGGCTCAGCCTGTATAAGATTCTTTCCGGTGAACTCACAAATCATCCCACCCTTACCATCAGGCTCGACGAAGGAGTCGTGCTTCTCTGCCGTGGCATCGGTCAACGGCTGGAACCAGTGAGTGTAATGAGTGGCACCTTTGCTGAGAGCCCACACCTTCATGGCTTGGGCAACTTCATCGGCAATGCTGATATCGAGCTTACCGCCCTTCTGAACGGTGAGCATCATCTTCTTAAAGGCGCTCTTGGAGAGATATTTCTCCATGGTCTTAATTCCGAAGGTATCGCAACCATACAGGGCGTTGAGAGCGGCTTCGGCGTCGTTCATTGTCTCTGTTGCCATAAAATGAGGGGTGAAAAAGATGCTTAACGGGTGTTGATTTTATCTACTTTCGGTGCGGGTGTCAAGAGCATAGTCTCGAGCATACTCAACCGATAAGGCCACGGGCCTGAAGGTCAGCGTTGATTGCCTCCATAATATCGAGTTCGGGACGGAAGTTGGCATCGTGATGAGAGGAGCGAATAAGAGGGCCGCTGGCCACATGACGGAACCCCTTAGCAAGAGCCACTTCACGCAATTCATCAAACACCTCGGGGCGAATGTAATCAATCACCGGCAAGTGACGGGGCGACGGGCGCAGGTACTGACCCATGGTCAACACGGTCACACCATGCTCACGCAGGTCATCCATTGTCTGTTCCAGTTCTTCACGAGTCTCGCCCAGACCGAGCATGATGCCGCTCTTGGTCACGACCATTCCGGGAGCCATTTCCAGAGCACGCTTCAACATGTGCAAGGACTTGCGATAGCGGGCACGGAATCGGACGATGGGCGACAGGCGCTCCACAGTCTCAAGATTATGGTTAAAAATGTGCGGACGGGCATCCATCACCATCGCAAGAGCCTCTTCATTACCGTTAAAGTCAGATGTCAGCACCTCAATCACAGTCTGAGGGCTGGCCTTGCGAATTTCCGTAATGATGGCAGCCATGTGGGCAGCCGCACCATCGGCAAGGTCATCGCGCGTCACCATTGTCACAACGGTATGGTTGAGGTTCATGCGACGCACAGCATCGGCAATTTTATGAGGTTCCTCGCTGTCAAGGGGCTTAGGGCGAGCGGTACGAGTGGCACAAAAACCACAGGCTCGCGTACAAACATCACCGCAAGCCATGAATGTAGCTGTACCGTGGCTCCAACATTCACCACGATTAGGGCACATAGCCTCCTCACATACCGTAACAAGGGAATTGCCCTTCACGAGCTCCGTAACATGTTTGAAAGCAGCCCCCTTAGGCAACTTCACCTTCAACCAGGAGGGTTTGCGTGCGCGTTCGTCCGTCATAGCTGCGGAGCGTTATGCACTAAAAATACGCAAAAAGCAAGCAAAATATCACTCCGAAGCCTTGAAATGCGCGATTCTTCAACAATCTGCACGTTTTTCGCACGCCTTATCGCTCATCCCGAAGCGTCCGAACGACGAACTCAGCCATCCGCACAGACGGCTTCCAACCCAGTGCGGTCAGCCGCTCGCTGCTGATAGCGTGTCTGCTTGCCTGCCTCTTACCGGGAGAGGCCACCTCTGCAGACCTCGGCACGCCCGTCACGCGTTCCAGCATATCGTAGGCGGCGGCTCGGGTGAAAGATTCTCCGCAAAGGGCATACACCCCCTGCCCTCCGCGCTCAGCCAGCAGGAACAGCGCAGCCGCGGCATCGCTCACATGCACATAGTTCAACACCCTCTCCGGCTCACCGGGCAAACAAGGTTCCCCTGCCAAATGACGGCGCAGCAACTCACAGCGCCCGGGACCATACAGCGCAGCAGGACGCACCACACACGCTCCGGCTGCCAACAGAATATCCTCGGCAGCCGCCAGCACTTCGCTGCGCCCGGTACGCTCTCCGTACAAAGAGGAGGAAGTGCAATATATCACACGGCTTGCCAATCCGGCCGCATCCAGCGCTCCGGCACTTCCGAGGTATACACGGCGATAGTCATCCACACTCCCGCCGCGAGTAGCCAAACAGCAAAAAATATAATCAGGCCTGCAACCGCAGAGGTCCTGAGCTCGCGCATAGGTTGAGATGTCGGCGGCATCGGCACAAAGCTGAGCGCAGCAAGCAATCGATTCATCAATCGTCAGTACCTGCGCACCGGCAGCACGGCACACCCCTGCCAACTCGGTGCCGAGATATCCCTTACCGATTATCCACACCCATTTGCCCGACCACGCGCTCATCGGGCCTTACGATGCTGCCAAATCAGCTCAGCCAACTCCAAATCACCGGGAAGTGTAATTTTGAGATTGGGGCCGACCTGTACCAAACGAGTAGGCACGCCGAGAACTTCCACGGCACTCACTTCATCCGTCACCACCAAGCCCTGCTCCGCAACAGCAGCATAGGCCTTCTGCAGCAAAGACAAATCAAATATCTGCGGGGTTTCCATTCCCCACAGGCAATCCCGGCTGACCTTTTCCGGCAGACTGCAAGCATCGGCGTCCGCCCGCTTCAGGGTATCGACCACCGGGTGCGCGCACGCGGCGGCACCCGTTTGCGCAGCGGCCTGCAAACATGCACGGATTCCCTGCGGAGTGATGAGCGGCCTGGCACCGTCATGCACCGCTACCCAACGCGTTCCCTCCGGCAAGGCGGCCAATCCGGCAGCCACGGAATCCTGTCGCTCCGCTCCGCCGTCCACCCGAAGTACCGGCACCGGATAGGTGGCATCTGCCAGTCCGACAGTCTGCCAGCGTTCTTCCGGGCAAACGACTACAATAGTGCTGCAACCGGCTTCAACAAAAGCCTGCACACTCCGGCACAGCACCGGCTCGCCTGCCAGTGGTGCGGCTAATTTATCGAATCCGGCACGACGGGAACTACCGGCGGCTACAATGACGGCGCAAAACATGGCTCAGGACAACAGGGAACCAACCAGACGTGACAGCAGTTTACCCGGAGCAGCACCGGCGGTGCGAGCCTGCATCTCCTTCATCACTCGTCCCATATCTTTCTTGGACGTTGCGCCCAACTCAGCGATAACTGTCTTCAGAATGGGCATGACCTCCTCCTCTGTCATCTCAGCAGGCAGGAACACCGAAAGAGCCTTAATTTCCGCCTGCTCCTTCTCGGCGAGCTCGGCGCGACCGGCTTTCTCATACATCGAGATAGCATCCTCGCGCTGCTTAATCTGCTTGCGGACAACATTCTGAGCCTCATTATCGGGCAAAAGTTCATGAGCATTACCACGAGCAACCTGAGCATTCTGCAGGGCAGCCTTCAAGCTGCGCAGAGCGCCCAGCGTCACGGTGTCCTTACCAAGCATGGCAGCCTTCATTCCGGCCGTAATCTGATCATAAATCGTACTCATAACGCCGATATTGTACCGCATTGGCCGACAAGTGCAAGGAAAATCCCCGCAATCAGCCCCCTATAACAGGACTATTGCGTGACATCATCGCAGCATATTAAGAGCTCGCTCAGTAGCGCTCAAAGCCGCAGCGACATCATCATCATTATTGTACAATGCGAAGGAATAACGCGTGGTTCCGGTCGTACCGAGGTACTGCATCAGCGGTTGGCAGCAATGGTGACCGGTACGCACAGCCACGCCCATCTGGTCGAGCAATGTACCGAGGTCATAGTGGTGAACTCCCGGAATCAGCACCGAAATAAGAGCGCCCCGTCCCTCACGAGGGCCGAGAATATCAATACCGCCCAGAGCGGTCAGGCCATCGTAAAGATTTCGTGTCAAACGCTGTTCATGCTCATCGATGCGGTTCAATCCGATTTTCTGCACATAATCCAGCGCCGCAGCCAGCACGATATTACCGGCTATATTCGGAGTACCGGCTTCGTACTTAAAGGGCAAGTCATTATAAGTTGTTCCGTCGAACGAGACTTCCTTAATCATCTCACCACCACCCAGCCAAGGCGGAAGTTGTTCAAGCAGTTCCTCTCGACCCCAGAGAGCTCCCGTACCGGTCGGAGCATAGACCTTGTGCCCGGAAAACACGTAAAAATCGCAGCCCAAAGCCTGAACATCAACCGCCATGTGCGCGGTGCTCTGAGCACCGTCCACCAGGAAAATGCAGTCCGGACGATTGCGCTTAGCCGCAGCAATCATCTCAGGAATGGGGTTAATGATGCCGAGGGCATTCGAAATATATGGCGCGGCAACAATGCGGGTACGCGGCCCGAGCATGGCCTCGTAAGCTGCCATGTCGAAGGTCAGTTCCGGGGTTAGCGGAATGGGGCGCAACACAGCCCCCGTGCGACCGCACAACATCTGCCAGGGAACGATATTGGAGTGATGAGCATCGGTCGTAACTAAAATTTCATCTCCCTCACGCACCAATCCCGAGAGGGCCAACACCTGAGCCGCCAAGTTGATACCGGCCGTACAACCGGAGGTAAAAACAACCTCACGCTCAGACTGAGCATGAAGAAATGCGGCCACCGTGCCACGCGCCTGCTCATGCTGCTCCGTAGCCAGACGGCTGAGGTAATGTGCACCGCGGTGGATATTGGCATTAACCTTTTCATAATAATCCATCTCAGCCTGAAGAACAGCGCGAGGTTTCTGCGTGGTGGCGGCATTGTCGAGATAGACAAGAGGCCGCTTGCCGATGTGCGTGGCAAGGATGGGAAAATCTTCTCTCATGATGTCGGGAAAAATCGTCTTTTACAAGTACGAATGAAACAGTTCTCTGTGTACTTAATGGTGCTCACAAATGTGCTCGACCATGCGATAAGCCTGTTCCGGCACATATTCCTTCCATGCCTCATCGCCTTCGTTAATCATACGGATGATATCGCGAGGCGTGCGGAAGAGGAGTTTCTGATTAAAATAAGGCACAGAAATGATATTAGCATTGTCCAGCAGATATTTGTAGAGATGAGCATACTTAGCCGGAGCTTCGTATGTGCCGGCTGTGACGAACTCACCGGTCCGGCGGTTAATCCACGGCGTGACATAAAGCTTGGTGCAATTCAGGAACAAACTGCCCATATCGGACAGAATGCCGCCGGGACTTTCCGTTGCCCATTTATCCTTAAAGAGTTCATTGAGCAAACCTATGGACAGAGCAATCGCTATCGGCTCTTTGGTAAACTGATTCAACAATGAGGAAAGTCGATGGAAGTGCGTGATATTCGTCACCATCACAGTCTTGCCGCATGCGGCAAGAGCATCCGCCCTATCGATGAAATCCAACAGGTCAACTTCCTTACCTTCTCCTCGCAGAAGGTTCGAAAGCGAGACTTCACAGATGTCAACCACGCGGCTTTGCTGACTTTCCTCTAAACTTTCCGTAAACTTCGCGCGCACGGCATCCATCATCTCCAGGTGGATGTTACAGAGCGGCAGGAAACTGCCGCGCATCAGCACAATGGGGCGTTTGTACAGGAAATCAGCAGGCTGGGCGACCGTACCGTCAGGACAAAACAAGGTTGCCTGACTGAGCCCGCTGCGCACCAACTGCAAGGCAAGCAGACGATTGTCAAACATACCGAAGCCATTGCCTGAGAAGCGCATGAAATCAATCTCAAACATGCTGCGGTCAAGATTGTCACCCACGCTGGTCACGAACTCATCCATGTGGTCGCGCTTATAAAAAAGAGCGTAAAGCAGGTTCACCCCCAGCACGCCGAGAATGCGCATCTGCACATCATGGTCAGGCACCAGCAGGCGCACATGCATGACAAAATCACTCGGCTCCGCCTCCGGGCGCAACTGAAAGCGCACACCAATCCATGCACTCCATGGACCATTATCGCGATATCCCTTGCACTTCACCGTATTGCAGAAGGAGAAGAAACAACTCTCCACACCACGCTTAGCCCCCAATCGGTTGATAAGCTGGGTATATTCATAATCCATCATCTGCAACAGGCGCTC
The DNA here is from genome assembly GCA_030535875.1 of Akkermansia sp. GTDB lineage: Bacteria > Verrucomicrobiota > Verrucomicrobiia > Verrucomicrobiales > Akkermansiaceae > Akkermansia. The sequence goes on from JAUNRC010000032.1 coordinate 7,997, forward strand.
CTCCGACACATAGCGTCTTACAGGACCATACAGCGTATCGCTCACTGTCATGTCGTACGCCGAGATGGTTTTGGCCACGGTTCCGGCCGCTCCCGACGAGCGGAAAAACCAGTTAGCGGTTTCCTGACCGGCTCCGATTTCAGCAAACGAGCCATAAAAGGCCTTATCCATGTTGATTTGAAAGGCCTTTTCCTGGGTTGCAGCAAGTGCCTGAGTATCTGTCGACATATTATAAAGAAAATGTTAAGAAATTATCAGAAAGGGAGCGGAGCCACGGGGATGGTACGCATGGGGCGCGGCGGAGCGAGCTGAATGGAGTTATCAATGCCGGAGGCCTCAGCCTCTTCCGCCACATCATCAACGGTCAGATTAACTTCTTCCGTTCCGGAATTGTGTGAGCGGGCAAGATCCTCAGCATTTTTATAACGCGGATTAAGGGTGGTTATGCACCCGTAAGGATCTTCCCCCAGCAGAGCAGGAGCCTTGGGCAGCACCGGCACAACCGGCAGCACACGCGTAGAACCGGTATGGCTGGTACCGACTTCAAGGAAATCTCCCAATGAAGGACTACCGTCGCCGTGAACGGAACAAAGCCCCAAGGTTACATCACCCTTCGGGAAAAACTCCCTGTATGTAGGCCGCACGTATGTCAACTTGCCATCCTTCATCGTGCTTTCAAAGCAGAAGTTCGTCGCTAAATGTCCCGAAGAAAGGCATATTTCCACCTCCTCGGTATCCGCCGGAGGATTGATATCGGCATTGGGATAACATCCCTTCCCTGCATGGAATACTGCCCCCAGTACCGGCGCGCATGTATCACTCGCGAAGGCCTCCGGGTAAATGGCGCTATGGTCGTTCAGAAACCCCATCCACACACCGCAGGTCACATCGGCATCGTAACCGAAGAGTGTCGTGTCGGCAAAGTCATAATTCGTACCACTCTTCACGGCTCCCTTAAAGGTATCGGGCAGGTACGGTCGCACTCGCACAGCCGAGCCCTCGGTCAGACTCTCCTTCATGATGGAATGCAGACGATATGCCGTACAGGGAGTAGTGGAACTCACCATGTTGCGGGAGATATCGTGCGGATTTTGCCAAAGCACCTTGCCATTGCTGTCGGTCACCTTACTGACGATGTACGGGACAACAGGACGATATCCGCCGTTCGGGAACACGGTGTAGGCCAACACCATCTCACGCAGGCTCATCGGCTCCGTACCCAAATACACACGAGGGTAATATTGCGGGCGGGCCTCCGTACTGCGGGGATTGCGCGGCGGCGGGGTGATACCGACGTTCATGAGGGTATCGACAAAGGGTTTTGCAGCAGACTTCGGATTCGAGGCAAGCGCAATTCCCAAACGTGCGGCTGCAGCAATCTTGGACCAACTGAGAGCCTGACGAGCCGTCACGGAATCGAGATATCGCCCCTTATCGACCTCCATGCCCCATTCTCCCAATATACCCTCCGTTCCGCCTATACCGGCAAGGCGGTTATCAAGAGCGTCGTCCACCAATCGGGAACAGGGAGTATAGCCGTTCTCGAATGCACACATGTAAAGAAAGGGCAGAAAAGCCGTTCCGACGGGACGACGTCCGCTCTCGATAAAGTCGTAATTATCACGCTCGAAACTACGCCCGGCAATGTACACGAGGGTGGCACCGGTTTTGTTATCCACGGCGTAGACTGCACCATCGAGGTAGGCGTGCTTGCCGGCATCGGGGTGCTTGGTATCGTCAAATCGCATGTGCTTATAATCACCGCGGGACTCAATAGCCGCGAGCTGGGTGCGCAGAGCTTCCTCAGCGGCTAACTGCATGGATTTATCGATAGTGGTATAGACCTTCAGACCGGCACTCTTCACGATTTCCTCACCACGGACGGGGTCTTGGAAAATATCAATAGCCTGTTGCTGAACCAAGGAATGAAGATGTGATGTCTGACGGCGCAGCGGCTTGGGATTGAGCACCATAGGTTGCTGCTTCAGGCGCTCGGCCTCCTCGAGAGTCAGGTAATTAAGGCGCTGCATACGATCTATCACGTCGTTGCGCCACTTGTAGTTCAGTTCGAAATTACGAATGGGGTTGTAATTTTCGGGATTTTTGATGAGAGCCGCTATACTGGCACTCTCACGCACGGTCAAATCTGCCGGCTCCTTACCGAAGTACCCCAAAGATGCCGCCCTGATGCCATAATATCCGCGCCCGAAATAGATGCGGTTAAGGTAGAACTCCATAATCTGGCGCTTGTCGTACTTCTTTTCAATACGCATAGCCAGAAAAATTTCCACTATCTTGCGCTCATAACGACTACCTCCGCGAGCTTGCGTGCGGCGCTCAAGGTCATAAGCATTGCGCGCAAGCTGCTGAGTGATGGTTGAGGCACCCTGATTAGCGCCACCGGCCACAAGCGCCTCGCGGGCGGCTCGGACAATGCCGACGGGGTCGAAGCCCTTATGCGACCAGAAGTTCTTATCTTCCTGAGCTACCAGCGCATCTATCATGCTATGTGATATCTTATCATAGGTCACATAGCTGCGATTTTCGTCGAAGATACGCCCAATTTCCTCACCGTTGCGGTCGTATATAATGCAGGGATGATCAAGGTTGTTGATATCCTCAAGGTTAAACTCGTCTGCCCACTTCTGATATTTAGCAGTAAAAATGTTAAACCCGGCATATCCGCCGACGAGACACATGATTAAAAAGATAACGAAAACAAGCCCCATGCGCAGCAGCACGCGCTTCCAGCGACCGCCGGAACGGGCATTTACCTCCTTCCGCGGGTCATGGTTACGCCTGCGGGTTTCTGCCGCTTTGCGACGATTCTGGTACTCATCAAGGTCGTCCATGCTCTACGCGAAAAGGATAGCACAAACAAGCACCTATTTCAAGGCGCAATTGGTACGATTACGTCAGTTTTTGGCAGCAAGGCGCGGTGCCCGCATAAAGATGCAACCAACCATACAGAGAAGTGCCACACCAAGGCCGATATAGGTTGCAACTTCCACAGACATACCGATATGACAATCAGGCGCACTCAACAGGTAGGTCGTACACATGGTCGTCATAAACAGAGCAGGCACAGTAACAATCCAATGCAGTCGGCGGCGGGAGCGCATCAATACAGCCAATGCCCAGAGCGTAAAGCAAGCCAATGCCTGATTAGCCCACCCGAAATAACGCCAAATGATACTGAAATCGATATTGGCTATCACAATAACAGCCGCGAAAAGAGGTATGGCAATCAACAGACGACGTTTAGCGGAGCTTTGTTCCAGCGAGATAATATCTGCCAACATCAGGCGGCAACAGCGCATAGCCGTATCGCCACTCGTAATGGGGAGAATGACTACTCCCAACACAGCAAAGAAAGCCCCGACCGAACCAAGTAATGTCGTACATGCCTGATTAACAGCAGTCGCCGGACTGGCCATCGTAAGCTGCCAGAAAGGTACCGTTTCAACTCCGGGAGCTGCTAACTGCGGCACCAATTTTCCGGTCACATCCGCTACCAGTACATAATCGGTCGGCAGCTCTCTCAAACTCAAGCCCACCACGCACCAAACAAGCGCCACTAATCCTTCTACCACCATAGCGCCGTAAAACACCGGGCGCAACTGACGAGGCTGGCGCAGACACCGCACCATCATCGGGCTCTGCGTAGCGTGAAAACCCGAAATAGCACCGCAGGCAATTGTAACGAATATCATCGGCCAAACACCCAACTCCTGAGGATGATAATTGGCCGAGAAGTTGATATTGGGCAAAATCTCAATAGTGGGAGTAAAGGGCAAAGCCACCGCCAAACCGATAGCCATGAAGATAAAAAGGATGCCGAATATCGGGTAGCACCTGCCGATAATTACATCGATAGGAAGAACGGTTGCCAAAAAGTAATACAACAGAATGATAACACACCACCATGTGACAGATATCGAGCTTACCAACGAATGTAACATGCCGGCCGGCCCCGATGTAAACACCACTCCGACCAACAAAAGCAGCACAATGCTCAAAGCTCTCATGACGAGCTTTGCCACCTTACCGAGATAGCGACCCACCAGCTCCGGCAGGTTCTCGCCCTCATGTTCGGCACTGGCTACCGCGGCCAGAAAATCATGCACAGCTCCGGCCAAAACACAGCCCAGAACAATCCACCACAACGCCACAGGTCCGAACAGGCAACCGGCAAGCGCACCGAACACCGGCCCCAGCCCTGCGATATTAAGCAACTGAATCATGAACACACGCCACGTCGGCATGGCAACATAGTCCACACCATCCGGACGCAGTTCACAGGGCATAAGAAGCCTGAAATTGACTCCGTATACTCGCTCAGCTATTTTTCCGTAGACAAAATACCCCAGTGTGAGCAGCAATGCACACACAAGAAATACCATCAACCCTGCCATAAGTGCTTACTTCTTTTCGTTGGGATTTACCGTATCGCCCAATGCCGTATTGGACGAAGAGCCGCCACCGAAACGATTTCCGAACCCGGAGGAAGATGAGCCGGCGGCTCCTCCCTGCTTAGCAGGTTCAGCCTTACCGGCTTTTTCCTTGGGCAGCACCCAGCGCTCGATGGCACCCTCGGCGTATGCACCGTAGATTGAAGTGGGGTCGATGTTACGCATTTCATAATACGTAGCACGGAGCAACGAGGCGGAGGCTCCGCTACGGCGCAAATGGCCGGCATAGGCTGCCAATATCTCCTGTCGCTGGCGCCGGGAATAATATCCGCTGGCAATCATGGAGCGCATGTACTTAGCGGCAGCCGGAATCGACATTATCTGCATCTTCTGGCCGACTTCAAGCATACCGGTGGCATTGGTCGCGAGATTGCCGAGGCCGGTCTGCACCCCCTTACCGAGAGGCTCGGAGGGCATGCGAACATTCTTCATGTCAGCGGCCTCGGCCAGCATATTAATCTGGCGGCGGCCATTAGCACGCCTAGCCTTCTTGAGGATTTTCTCCTGCTCGATGTAATCATCGATAATCTTCTCAAGAGCAGCACCGGCGCTCTCCACGCTCTTCATCTCTTCAGCAGATTGAACAACGCCGCGCAACACGCCGTCACCGTCCACAACAGCCAGGCAGGGATAACTCCATATCCCCCCGGGAGGACCGGCATCGCCCATAACTTTCTTATAGGCTTTCTTTTCCTTCTCGTCAGGGAGCTGGTAGATGGGTACATCCAAGAAGACCGCGCCACGGGCATAGCGCATAATCTTGCGCTTCTTCACGAACTCTTCGTAAACTTTCTCACTCACCTTATCATAGTTGGCACCGTAGCAGAACAGTACCACAGGCTTGCGGTCAGATGCCTTACCGAGAGCCGTCTGGTACTCTGCCGCTTCACTCATCTGAGCAACGCAGAGACCCAGCAACAAAACGCAGGATAAAATTTTTCGGAACATGTCAATAACAGGGGGTCAGGATTACTTTTTGTCGTCGCTCTTGCCGTCTTTTTTATCTTCCTTCTTCTCTTTGAGCAACTTTCCGTATACATAGAAGCCTACAATACTCGACTCCCACTTATCGCCTTCACGGGTCAGTCGCACAAAGCGGGCACATGGCGCAACCTTGCGCAAATCACAGCGCAGTACAGCACCGGCAACTTCGCAGCGGGCTCGAACATTTTCCCAGTTATTACCATCATCCGAGACGGCAATATGGAAGGGACGATCATTGCGAGCGGCCTCACCGAAAAGGCACACCACACCGCTGAGCTGAGCATTGCTCTCAAGCTCAATACGCATGCACGCACCTTCGCCCTCAAACTTACAGGGGATGTTGCCACCGGTCTTCTGCAGCACACCCCAGTGCAGGCAAGCCTGAGCAATCTGCCCTTCCGTCGGGGTAGTAGAAGAAAGGATTAAGCCCTTGGCTGAGACAATCCTACCGGGGAAACCTCGGAACTTAAACTTGTTCTTGGGGAACATCTTCTTACATTTACGCAAGGCCAGTTTACCGATGGCCTGGAATGTGCGCTTATCCTTGTTCTTACCGGCTGTATAAATAGCCTCACCGAGAGCGCCCCAAGTGGCATCAATGGTTTTCTTGGTAGCGCGGGCACGGCTGAGAGTCTTAATGATAAGCTCACTGAACTCCTCCTGAAGAGCCTCGTTCTCGGCATCGGTACCGGGAAGTGATGCAATATAATCCAAGCCCCAAGCAAGAACGGAACCGGAATAATCGGGCTTGTCCATGAGGGTCTTCAACGCCTCTTTCATGTAGGCAATCTGTTCCTTGGAATCGGGGCAGCCTGCCATGTGAGAGTTCAACAGGGGTGCAACATCCCAGCGGTTTGTACCGAAATCCTTACACTGCTTGAAGAAGGCATCGAACATCTTGTTGCGAGCACGACGATTGGGCTCAAGCGGCAGCAAGTGCGGGTACACATAACGGCTGAGCATATTAGCGGCGCAGTTATGGAACTTCTCACCCAGTGTCTCCACCACTCGGTCGTGCATTTCCTTCCACTTCTCCTTATTCTTAGGAGCCTTCTGCTTGAGATAACCGGCATGAGCAACCCAAGCCGGCCAGTTAAGAGGTTGGGCAACCACGGCGGCATCGAAACATTCGATGGCGCTCTTCGTCATGCGACGGGATGCCAGCAATTCGCCCAGAGCAACGAGATGGTCGGAGACGAGTGTCTTGTAACGATCGGAATAGAGATCCTGCATGAGGATGAGGAAGTCCCAGTCGTGCAGTCCCCAGAATGTCTTGTGCATGCCGTGCTGCCAGTAGATGGAGAAGCTCTTCTTCCATTCATCACCCACACGCACAGCATAAGCGCAATGACCGGGCTCACCCATGGCCATTGCCGGAATACCGGCAGCCAAGGCACCATACGCACCGTAGTGAGAACAAGCACCGCACACGCCGCCGATTTCGCGATGTGCCCACGCGGTCGTGTTGTTCGTGTACTTCAAAATGGGGCCGAGATAATCCGCTGAGAATACGGAGTCACCGGCCACGTTACGCAAACGGTACACCAACTGCGAGCAGGCACCCAAATATCCCTCCACGGGAAGTCGCACATTGTCACGCTGCCATGCCAATGACTGAGGACTCCCCCAACCATGAGGATCTTTACAGCCGGTGACGATTCGGGTGTCCCAATACTGTAACTTATCGAAAATGACGTTAAGTTTACCGTCGGCGTAGCTGCTGTGGTAATAGGTGAAGCGAGCCAGCATATCCTTCTCGCTGTATCGCTCACGAGCGAACTCCATGGCCGTGGTGGCTGCGATTCGACGAACCGTGGGGTCCTTCATATCTTCCGAGAAGTTCGTGTAGATGGCAGCAAGGTACTGCAGGCCCTGCCCCAGTCTGTCCGTCGGCCCGGAGAACATCACACCGGTCATCCAGTCCAAATCACTGGTAAGGTCCATTAACATGGTACCGCCGGAGTCGCTCTCTGCCACCTTGCGAATGCCCTCATACCCAACCTTACGAATGAGCGATATACGAGCCAAATCCAAGCGATTAGCCGGATCGGCCAAGAATGCCCATACCGCCGCCTCATCACACTTCCCGAGCTTGCTCATAATGCGCTCAAGAAGCTCTTTATAGATGGCATCGGGCTTCTTCCACTGACCGGAACCATAGTCCTCCTTCACATAATTTGTCAGACCGTCACCTTTCTTCTCCATTTTTTCGTACGCAGCAGCCAACTTCTTGGTATTGCGCTCAATGGAGTTGTTACGAGCAGCGGAACATACCCCGGGAATGACCTGCTGAGCAGGGTCTACCGGAATATCGGCTTCCTTAATATCCTTCAGCTCAGCCGGTGTCTGCTGCTTGGGCATGTAGGAATCCGGATCACGCTCAACAAGCCCGGTCCCCTCATCAGGGGCGCCCTCCCAAGCATCTTCATCTTCCTCCTCAGCTTCCAATCCGGCCATATCCGAATCATTCGAGCTCACATCACCGCCCTCGGAAATGACCACACCCTTCATGGGCTCAGTCGTCTCCTCCGGGGTATCTACCGGCTGCTGAGTTGTTACAACCTTATTCGGTTTCTCACTCGGAGCAGAGGCAAAATCTATAAGATAAAGCGTGAGGTAGCCACCAAGCATGGCACCGCTCACACCAACGAGCAATTTAATCAGTTGTGCTGACATGTTATTTCGAGAGTAGATTGGAAGTTGTTATCAGTAACGGCTTTTTATATCATTGATGGTTACACCGGCTTTGTGACGAATCAGTGAATCGGGATGATTCAGCAACCCCTCCAATGCCGGCAAGGCCTTGGACGAACCATAGGTGGAAAGGTATTTCATCAGAGAATCGAGCAATTTCAAATCCGCCGCAGGGGTAAGTTTTGCGATGAGAGCCTCTTCCGCCTTGCTACCCAAGGCAGACAACATATCATTCCACTTCAGAGGATTTTCAACCCACAGTTCCACAATCGGCTCTACCATTCCGGAAGGGTCTTCACCAATCAATCGACGGGTAACCTTGGGAGATATGTTCTTCTTCATTACCCTGCAATTATTAAAATAGGTAATAAAATACTGATAAGCCTCACGATCACCACGGGGAGCATACACGGTCAAAGCCTCAACCAGCGCCTGGTACGTCTCCTCCTCAGAAGTCCAAGGGTCACGCAGAACCTGCACGATAGCGTCCCGAATATCACCACGCAACACCTGCACATTTGAAGCAGCAAGCATGTTCGCAGCGGCACTCACACGCATGGGGTCCAGACAAAGCAACTCGCTCACATTGGCAGAAACGAAGTTCAGATTCTGCGGTGAGCTGAGCACTTCCGATGAATAGCGGCTCACCAGATTAGCCTTATCCGGGCTGAAACGTACTTCATACACACCCGCTCCGGCATTGGCGTATGTCACCCGACCATAACGGGAAGCAACTCTGGCAACATTGGAGCGCTTTCCCCGCACATTCGTAACAACATAGAGAGCGCCGTTACCTCGCGTGTATGCGCGAGTATACTCAGCCTGTAATAAACGAGTGAGAGATTCACGCACTAGCGAACGTACCGATGTGGACTGATTATCCAGATAAATGGCATAATGTACACTCTGCGGCATTTCTTCGCAGGTCTTGCGGAACACATCCAAATCACCATCCGTAAGAAAACGCTTAGACTTTTCCTCCTCAGCTTTCTTTTCCTCGATAACCTGCTGAACAACAGGCTCCGGCTCCAAGCCCGGCACCCTGGCATGCCACATAAAAGGCATAGCCACGCCCATCGTCATCATCGTGGTAATGGCGAGAGATATAATGAACTTATGAGCACCAAAGGAAGGCAGCAAAAACAGTGACGAAATCAACGCTGTACCGATAGAAACATAAAACTGATATTCCTGCTCCAATTGATTGATAGGAGTTTTCACCGTCTCGCTATCACCGATAACAAACACTAATACGCAAATCAGGAACAAACCGACCGCCAATCCACAGCGCACTTTTCCCATCAGGCTGAAAGCAGAACCTCTCTGCAAATTGCGGGACATTCGAGCAGCTCGTGCCACCTGACGCCGATGAACCAAGCGATTCTGCTCCATCAGTTCATTTACCTCGGCCGAGGTAGATGTCTTAACCGAAGAGAACTCCTCACTCAGACAAGCCGAACAAACAGCTTGGTCTTCTGTTGATGCATTGAATGCCTTACCACATCTGGTACACTTCTTTTCCACGTGACTATATATACCAGATACAGTTCCGAAAAGCAAGCCTGTATTGCAACTATTTCAGACTGCGCAGGAAAGCAATCTGCGCGCGATATCCCATTTCACCGAGTCAGTTCTGAACAGGAAGAACCTGAACGGAAAAGACAGCCGGTTCAAACCCGGCTACAAACTCTGTGTTTACGGGGAACTTTTCAGCCTCGTTTACCGGTTCTGCAATGATGATAGCCTCGGTTTCAAAGAAGCGCACATTTCCGCTGATAGCGCGATGATTCTGTGTAAAGGGAGCGACTTTCTCACCACTTACGGATATACAAGTAAAGCGATCCGGATAGGCAGGAGCGGAAAGCGAAGGAAGCGCGACCGTAACATTTTTCGAGCCTGCAAGCGGAGCCTTCACCGTAGCAAGAGCCTGCGGAGCACCCTCAGGCTGATGAATCATGATACCGGCGACCAAAAGAGCACCAAGGCCACATGTCGAAGCCGCTCCATAAACCCAGCGGCGCACTCCGAGGTTGGCAAAAAAGTGCTTGCAATGCTCCCAAAGCAAGGTTCTGGCGGGGCAACATACAGCCTCTCTGGCGATACGGTCACGAAGGTCAGCAACAAAGCGCTCCTCGAAGTTCGCTTCTTCCGTCGGCTCTACTCTGAGAGCGGCAATAAGCTGAATAAGGCGAGCTTCGGATGTGGCATCGGTTTCTGCTTCCTTCGTGTCCATAATCGTGAGAATGTGCGTCCAATGTTAATTGACGCAAGCTATCAGTTAATTGTTCAAAAAATCACGAAAAAAATATTTTTTTGTAATCAGGAAAGAGGCTGAAAATCCGCCGGACGGACAAAATGCAACAATTCATCGGCATTTTCCTGCACCCAAGCTCTGACAATTTCCTCGCCGTGACTGATTTCATCAGCCCTTCTGCGGCGAGTATCGGCCACCATACTCTGCATATCGTCAATATCGTAAAGATGCACCCCATCCAGTTCCGCACATGCCGGGTCAACATTGCGCGGCACGGAGAGGTCAATCAGGAACAGGGGGCGCTCCCCGCGACCGACGAGAGCCTCGCGCAACACGGGAGGAGCCACCACATAAACAGGCGATGCCGTCGAGACAATGACGATATCTATCTGCTCAAGGTACGGCACCCACTCCGTAAAGCGAATCACCCGACCGCCCACCTGCTCCGCGAGAGCCACAGCACGCTCGTATGAGCGATTAGCCACAAATATACTCTCTGCACCGCGGGAACGCAGACTTCGGGCCGTACTGCGGGCAATTTCGCCGGCTCCGACCACCAGAACATTAGCGCCGGACAATTCTCCCAGCACCTGCCCCGCAAGCTGTACGGCAACAGCTCCCACGGAAGTAGGCCCTGAGGTGATGCGGGTATCCGTCCTGACTTTCTTACCGATGGTAAAGATACGCTGAAAGGTTCTATTGGCCGCTGCGGAAGTGGTTCCTCCCTCAAGAGCGGCACGATAAGCATCTTTCAACTGCCCGAAAATCTCGGTTTCTCCCACTACCATAGAATCAAGCCCGGCAGCCACACACGCAAGATGTTCCAATGCACACTCCCCTTCAAAACGGTAAAAACAAGCAGCCATGTTTTCATCCTGAGGCAAAGCCCCCGGAAAATAAGCCAGAATGTTACGATAAGCCACTTCCGGTTCAGCACTCCAGAAGTACAGCTCCGTTCTGTTACACGTGGAGAGCAGCACGCACTCCTGCACTCCCGCCAGAGCACAAAGTTCGCGATTACGCTCAGGCAAGCGAGTACGCGAGACTGCGACCCTCTCTCGTACGGCTATGGGAGCCGTGCGATAATTCAAACCGAGACAGAACATCTGCGGCATTCTTTCGTTATGCATGCTCACGATTGACAAAAGAAAGAATGGTCTGAACGAAGTCGTCGATATTATGCATTTCGCTTTCCACATCCGGCTCCAGTCCATACTCGCGTAAAGTAGCACTGGTCACGGGACCGATGCTGGCTATCTTACACCCCTCAGGCAAAGGAATGTTAAGAGCCATGAAATTTTTCACTGTGCTGGAACTCGTGAATGTGATGATATCAGCCCCTCCTGCTGCGAGCACGGCACGGGCTCCCGTGGGGTCTTCCGTCTCGGGAACAGTATTGTACGCGATACACTCATCCACGATGGCCTGGCGTTTCATCAACTCCTTATAAACGACATCACGCCCCTTTTCGCTATGGACCCAAAGCATGGTCACGTTTGCCACACCGCCGAACTCATCGCCCTTGCGGTCAAACTCCGCTATCAATTCCTCCGCCACAGCCTTCTGCGGCATCACATCCACCATAAGGCCATATTTTTTCAGTTCGGCCGCAGTTCCGAGACCGACAGCTGCTATACGTGCTCCACCCAGCTCGCGGATATCTTCATACACAGCAAAGAACGCTTCAAAGAATTTCTTTACGCCATTCGGGCTGGAAAATATTAGCCAGTCATAATGAGGACTATCCACCACAGCAGCCGCAAAATCCTTACGGTCGCTCGGCGGCGCGATACGAATAGTCGGCAGCTCCAAAATCTCCGCGCCCAGATGTCGTAACTGAGAAGCGAGGGCACTTGCCTGTTCGCGCGTGCGCGTGATAGCTATTCGCTTTCCGCTCAAGGGACGCACACTGCCGACATTCAATTGCTTGTGCAAGTTTACCACATCTCCGATAACCACAACGGCGGGAGAAGATATTCCGGCAGCCTCGACTTCATCCGCCAATGTACCCATTTGAGCACATACCCAACGCTGGCGAGCCGTTGTTGCCCACTGAACAACGGCTGCCGGGGTATCGGGCGACATTCCGGCCTCCTGCAAAGCCTGCAAGGTAGAGCGCAGTCGGCTCATCCCCATCAGAATAACCTTTGTTCCACCGCTTGCTGCTATGGCCGCAATATCCAAATCGCTCTCGACCTTGCCGGGCATTTCATGACCGGTGAACACGGTAAACTGCGCACTCAGACCACGATGGGTCAAGGGTACTCCTATTGCAGCCGGCCCGGCAATGGCAGATGTAATACCGGGCACGAGTTCAAAGCTCACTCCTCCGGCCAGCAAAGCAAGAGCCTCTTCACTCCCGCGCCCGAACACATACGGATCTCCCCCTTTTAAGCGAACGGTAACGGCATGCTTAGCAGCGCACGTTACGAGCAGTTCATTTATCTGCTCCTGAGGCAGCGCATGGTTCCCGGCTCTCTTGCCCACGTAGATTTTTTCACAATCGGGAGAACAATGCGCGAGAAGCGCGGCATCCGCCAATGCATCGTAAACGACACAATCAGCCTGCTGCAGCAGGCGCATTCCCTTCAGGGTAATCAACTCAGGGTCACCGGGGCCGGCACCCACCAAATAAACCATACCTTTACTGTTTTTGCTCATCAGAGGACCAAAGTTGATGTTTCGTCAGCAAGAGGCTCTTCAGCAGTCATTGTTGCCTGTTGCTCTGAAGAACCGGTAATGTCTGCACCTCCGGGAAGTGCCTCAGTCGGTGCGGCAGCCTCCTCTACAGCAGGAGCAACGGGCTCAACCGGTTTCGCCGGAGCGGCAGCCCGCCGGCCCATCTCAATAAGCTGCGATACCGTCACCAACTTAAATCCCCTGGCCTGCAATCCGGTAACGACTCCCTCAACGGCTGCCAAAGTCGAGGCGTGAATATCATGCAGCAGAATAATAGACCCGGGCTGCGACTTATTAACCGCACGGTCTATCACGGTATTCACTCCGGGATGTTGCCAGTCACGGGTATCGACATCCCACAGCACGGCATGCATTCCGTAATTGCTGTACATCATATCCACCAATTCCGAGTTGATGGAACCGAAGGGCGGTCGCATGGCGGTGGGATAATACCCGGTTGCCTCCTTAATGATGGCACTGGTTCGCTCGATTTCACTTGCGACCTTGCTGCGACCGGCCGTTGTCATCTTAATATGAGTGTAGGTGTGATTGGCAATTTCATGACCTTCCGCCACCGCACGGGCCAATATGGACTTATTGCGCACGGCATTTTCACCCACGACAAAGAAAGTTGCACGAGCTCCGTGGCGCTTCAGAATGTCCAGCACCTGAGGAGTATAGGCCGAGCTGGGACCATCATCAAAGGTCAGCGCAACATAATTTCCGGGAACATTCACCTGAGCCACGCGAAAACCCGGCTTCTTCGGCTCAAACTTGCGAGCTTTTATCGGCTTAGGCGCAGCGGGCTTCGTCTTTGCGGATTCCGTGACAACTTTTGATTTTTTATCAATTTTCTTTTCGAACTGATACTGAGACTGTTGCTCCGGTTTCGCGAGCTGCGACTCCTCCTGACGCAGCTCCGAATACGAGAGTTCCTCCGCCTCGACCGCCTCGGTCGGCACATCGGGGGCAATGACATTCACCCCGCTCTGATTTTGCTGAGTCTGTTGACAAGCAACCATCAACATCGCCGCCAGCATTGTAAACACTCTTTTCATCATCGTACAGAAAAAAACTTACCGCAGACATTCTACCCGCCGACAGGAGCTTTTGCAACCCCTTTTGAAGTCATCAGAAGAGAGCTTGTGATATAGCAAGAGCCACAAATCATCCGAACAGACAGGGCAAACGCATTGGGATTTTGTCATACAAAATTAATCAAATATATCTTATT
>JAUNRC010000006.1 GCA_030535875.1 Akkermansia sp.
CTTAGGCAACTAACCTCCCCGTCATTCACGCGACTTTTTTGACGCAGTACCAAAAAAATTAAAAAAATCGTTTTTTGATGTAGATTCTGAAAAAAGTCTGCGTTCTTCCGTACAGAAAAAGCCGGGGTGAGAGCCGGCTGAAAACAGAAGACTGTTTTCATAGAGTAGGTGTAAGTACAAAAACGACCGGGCCACCCGCATGGGTTCCCGGTCGTTTTTGATTCATCGGAGCTCGGGCGGGACTGTCGCCCGGGCACAAGCGAACGTCATTCAATCATCGAAAATAGACCTTTCGATAGCCTCGAAATCAGCATCCGAGGAGCGACGGCGGCGAAAAGACGACGAGCTCTCCTTCTTTTCTTCAACCAGAACAGGGGGGAACTCGCGTACCTTCTCAACTATCTCATGCGCAGAAATAGAATCGTAGTTCGACAGCGAATAAATGGGACAACCGGAAATACTCATGACCAACAACTTCTTCCCGGGATTGGTCTCCATAACCTTAGACAACATCTCAGGCAAATCGCGTTTCATGATAGAAAGAGCTCGTCCCTCTGCGGCTTTCAGAACCAAGTTCAAATCCTTACGTGAAGCTCTGTCGTATACGAGCAGCAACTGGCAATCGGAATCTTTTAACATCGTGAATAAATCCGACAAAATCGTAACGGCCGGGATATAATTACTTCTGTTATAATAGAGCTTACGATTACTCTCAACACTTTGAGAAGGGGCATCTAAATCATCATCATCCGTATCATACCTCACATTATTATCTTCCACAGCCTGCAAAAACTCCCTATCAACATACAAGAGCGCAATAGCCCTGTAATCATGACCGGGTTTACCCATTCGGAACTTACAACGGCGCAAAGCATTGCGTATGGGATATTGTTTCTCCTCATACTGTTCTACAATTTCATCCATTTTCTCCAAGAACTCGGGCGAACTTTCCATTGTGAGAACATGCTTTCTTTTATCGTAACGGATTTTACCGTTTTGAGGGAAGCCGGACAAATCCCAAGTAGAGATAATATGCTTCATATACTCCTGCTGATTATCACTTATCTGAGCCTTCGAAGCATCGACATACCCTTTCATACCGGGCTTCAAATTAAAGAACTCCGGGCGCACATACCGCCACATCTTCTTTTTAATATTATTGACAGGTAGCCCCAACTGCACATCCCCGCTGTCATCGGCCATGACCGAAGATGACGACAACAAAGCAAAGGAAGCCAAAAGAAAACAACACAGGCGACTTTTGAATAACATCATCATGATTAACTGAGAGAAATTACGTCCAAATCATCGGGAACATGAATATTGCCGGAATAATGTAAGGCAGCCTCGGCGGAATATGTAGCTCTGCGGGTTGCAAGCGTCTTATCCTCCGTATGATAAAGCAGCAAATGACGGACATTTAACCCGGCAGCCAAGCGCCCGGCATCCAGAGCCGTACTATGATGTTTCTCGTAAGGTTTAAACCGCTCTCTGTCCCCGTACAGACAGAAGGCCTCGCAAAGCAACCAATCCGCCCCTTTCGCATACTGCTCCGCCCTCTCATTATAAGGCTCATCGCCCAGACAGACCAAGCGTCCGCCATCAGGCAAAGATAATGCAAACCCGAACTGCCGAGCCTTCGTCGAGCCGATATCAAAAGCCGTTCCCGAAAGCCCGGCAGCGACAAAGTCGCCTCCATCTTCCAATTCACGGAACAAAATATCCACCCCGAGATGAGCACAGACCTTCCCCGGCAGCGTGTGACGACAAATCAGCTCTAAAGTGCTGAGCGCCTCACCATGGCCATACACATGCAGCACGCCCTCATATTGCCCTGAGTTCATTGCCTGCGCAATCATGCGCACCACCCACACACACCCGAAAAGATGGTCGGTATGAGTATGAGTCAGAAAAACATCATGAATATCATGCAAGCTCAAATGACTGTTCTTCAACTGCTTCAACACACCGTTCCCGCCACCGGCATCAACCAGAAAAAGTTGATTCTCATGACGAATGACGAAGCAGGTATTGTAACAATCCGTAACGGCAGCATTGCCCGTTCCCAGCATGATAAGCTCACACATAGGGACACTCTATCATAATAACTTTCACATGGCAAGCTCATAAAAAACTGTCATGAACAGTCTTTTTTACATTTTTGACACAGCCTTTTCTTGACTTGTCCGAGCAAGTCGCTACAATGGAGATTGTCAATAGACCTCAGATTATAGTTATGAAGTTCCATACCATTATCTCCACCGCTGCTGTAACGCTCTGCGCCCTGGTTGCCACGGCTCAGGCTGAACTTAAAGTTGCCACCGTAAACGTAACCGAGCTCTACACCCTGTTCTACAAGCGCTTTGACACCGAGGTTCGTCTGAAGGAGCAGGAAGCTCAGATTAAGGCTGAAATCAAACAGCGCGAAGATAAGCTGCGTGCTCTTGAAGAGGAGGACCAGAAAATCCAGAAGAAGTACGATCCCTCCCTTGCCGAGTCTCAGGTGAAGAAGCTGCGCGACCAGCACAACATCAAGATGAACGAGATTCAGGCTGCACGTCAGGAGCTCCAGACCTATGTACAGCGCCGCTCCATGGCCTTCAAGGAGCTGTTCCGCCGCGACATGCAGGTTCTCTTCTCCGAGGTTCAGCAGACCATCTCCGACATTGCCGCTCAGGGTGCCTATGACATCGTGTTCGACTCCAGCGCCACCAACGGCACAACGGGCATTAAGGTATTCCCCTATGTGAAGGCCTCCTTCGACATCACCCCGGAAGTTCTCAAGCAGCTCAACGCCGGTGCACCTCAGGGCTTCGATCCCCGCGCCGAACTTGAGCGCCTGTACGGCTCCTCCGCCGTTCCCGGCAACAAGTAATCTTTCATCTTTCTTAATTCCCCAACCGGCACGACTATGAACCTCTCTCTGGATGAAATTGTCGGGCTCACCGGGGGCAAGATTCTCAACCCGGCTCCGGAGATTAGCGTCTCCGGAGTCGCTACGTTAGCAGAAGCCTGCCCCGGCGAGATTTCCTTCCTCGGCAATGAAAAGTATTTCAAGGATTTCCTCGGCACGAAAGCCTCGGTTGTTCTCGTCCCCCCCTCACTCCCCGAATACCCCGAAAACGTCATCTTCGTTGAAGTGGAAAATCCCTCGCTGGCATTCAACGCCATCGTCGGTTTCTTCATGAAGGCGGCAAACGACTTCACCCCCGGAGTCTCTCCCGCCGCGATGGTCGATCCCACAGCCCGACTGAACCCGGATAAAGTGCGCATAGCCCCCGGAGTTGTCATCGAGGCAGGAGCAGAAATCGGCGACGGCTGTGACATTGGTCCCGGCTGCGTCATCGGCAAATCTGCCGTACTTGGTGAGAAGTGCAAGCTCCACCCCAATGTCGTAGTACGCGAGCGCTGCGTTCTCGGCAAGGAAGTTGTCATTCAACCCGGTGCCGTCATCGGCTCCGATGGCTTCGGATTCCTGCTCAACAAAGAAACCGGACGTTATGAAACCGTCGATCAGGTCGGCATCGTCGTCATTGAGGACAATGTTGACATCGGTGCCAACACCACCATCGACCGCGCCCGTTTCGGTCGCACCATCATCGGCGAAGGCACGAAGATTGACAACCTCGTTCAGATTGGCCACAACGTCGTTGTCGGCAAACACACAGTCATCGTCTCGCAGTGCGGCATTGCCGGCAGCACCCATATCGGTGACTATGTCACCGTAGCTGCTCAGGCAGGCGTTGCCGGCCACCTCAAGATTGGTGACAAGGCCGTACTTGCCGCACGCACCGGCGTGATGTCCGACCTCGAGGGTGGCAAGGTTTACTGGGGTTCTCCGGCATCCCTCTTCACCGATGCCCGTCGCCAGTACGCCGCCATCCGCAAGCTGCCTGAAGCCATGAAAGAAATGGCCAATCTCAAGAAACAGGCAGAAGAAATTAAGGCCCTCATCGATCAGGCGATGGCTGAGCAGAGCGGCAACTGATTTGACCGTCAATCCCCCCCCTCAACCAAACACCCCGTTGCCGAAGCAACGGGGTGTTTGACATACTGAAAAAAGCGCTACTTGCGAGCCCTCAACTCTGAGGGCGACATTCATTGACCTTTTGTTGCATATCGTCTATCGGATAATTACCGGCCCAAGCCTTCAGTTCCTTGCCGGAGTACGAGGCAAGACCATCCGCAGTAAGCCGTCGAGCCAGCACGCCGGCCAGAATAAGCATACACAAAAAATCATCATCAGACTCATAGCCCACTTTCAGACGACCATCCCGAGTCATCACCACACCATCGCAGGGGCTCATGGAATTCAACTCAATAATAGCGGCTGTCAGCTCATCGCGATTAATCTCAAAAGGGGCATTGGACGGCTGTTCTGTCGTGTCGGTACTCATGAACGGCATTATATATCACAAATCAGGCTAACTCAAGCCACAAGTTTACAAACATCTGACTTGACGTTCACCCCGTTTATGGTGTAGGCTATGGACATGAAAAAGTTATTCGTCATGATGACGGCAGCCCTTATCCCCTTCCTCCCCACGGCATGCCAGCAGCAAAACATCACAAAAGACGACCAACAAAACGAAGCAACTCAAGCACCGCCCCCCCTGCACCTCGGAGCGGTTCATCAGGTATACCCCGAACAGGGATTTGCCCTACTGCGCATCATCGGCCCCATGCCTAAGGGCGGCACTGTCCTGATTACCCATCCGGCTGATGGTTCCAATGAGCGCATCGGCAATCTCATCGTTTCCTCCGATTTTGCCGCTCGCAACAACATCATCGCCGCCGACATTCGTTCCGGCTCCATCATGAAAGGCGACCGAGTATTCCAATATCGAAATATTTTTGCCAAGAATGAAGACGACCCCGATGCCGTCGCGCGCAACACGGAGCGCCCCATCATGGACAGCATTTCCGACGATGTTGTAAAAGAACTTGAGGCAGCCAATATTCCCGAACCGGAAGAAGAGTCCGATGTCGTGGTGGAACGCCCTGTTTCCGACCCCGTCCCCGGCTACACGGACAACGCGCCCGAACCGGAGCAGAACAACAAGCCCAACTCCTCGCCCGACATCCCTGCCTACCTCAACGATATTCCTGACGACATCAGCGACTGGAACTGATATTTATCATTCACCCCCCCTTACAACCGTTATCATGAGACTTCAATATTACGCAGACGAAGAAGGCGAAAGCGTCATCGGCCTCTGGGTACCCAAACGAGCCGCTTGGATTGATGTAACCGGGCAGGACGAGCAGATATGGGCAGCGCTTCAACCCGAAGGGAAAAAACTGCGCAAAGAAATTGAAACATGGATTTCACGAGGAGCGCCCGACGGAGTACCCGTCGACATGGAAGGACTGGTCATCTCCAGCGCCCTGCATGTGCAGCCCTGCACCATCGCCTGTCTGGGTAAGTGCTATGCGGAACATGCCCGTGAATTCAGCGGAGAGGAACTCACCGAGCCCTCCATCTTCCTCAAAGCAACGTCAGCCATCAGTTCCGATCTTTCCTATGTCCTCAATCCCCCCGGGGCAACCAAACTCGACTACGAAGTGGAGCTGGCTGTCGTACTGGGAGATACCCTGCACAATGCAAGCCCGGCAGAGGCACGTCGCGCCATCATCGGCTACACCCTCATGTGCGACTACTCCGAGCGAGCCTACCAACTTGCACACGGCGGACAATGGACCAAAGGGAAAAGTTATGATACCTTTGCCCCCTTCGGACCGATTTTCGTCTCGAAGGACGAAATCCCCAATCCCGACAATCTCACGCTTCAGCTCAAAGTCAACGGAGAAATACGGCAAAATGCCAGCACCTCACAACTCATCATGCCGGTTACGGAGTTGGTTGCCTACGTCTCGCGCTTCATGACCCTCAATCCCGGCGATGTTATCTCTACCGGTACTCCCGGCGGCGTAGGCATGGGAATGAATCCCCCGTGTTATCTGAAACCCGGAGATATTGTGGAATTCGGCTGTGATTCCATCGGATGGGTTAAACAGACCGTCGAACAGGAATGAATTTTGAAGAAAAAGGTTGCAATTCCCCCAAAAGATAGTAGAATTAATCCCGTTCGACAGAGAAAAATCAATCACTCAAATATCTCCTCAATTATCATGAAAGTTCTCATAACCGGAGCGGCCGGTTTCATCGGTTACCACACAGTCAATCGTCTGATTAACGAAGGCCATACCATCGTCGGCATTGATAACCTCTGCGAACCAGAGACACTCACGCTGAAGAAAGCACGTCTCTCCCAGCTCGGTATCAACACCACACAGTTGGAGTATGCCAAGTCCGTGCGCAGCGCCATTGCGGTTTTCGACTTCATCAAACTCGATATTCTCGACCGCGAAAATATCAACAAGCTCTGCCGAGAGCAAAACTTCGATGTCATCATACATTTAGCAGCCCTCGCCGGGACTCAACCCTCCCGTGAAAATCCCACGGCATTCTTTGATGTGAACACCGTCGGCACACAAAACATGCTCGAGGCAGCCCGTCTCTCCGGTGTGCGCCAGTTCTTCTTCTCATCAAGTGCCGCTGTCCACGGCAATCTGTCACAAGCCCCCATGAAGGAGGACGACGATGTTGACAGGCCCATGAGCATGTACGCTGCCTCCAAGCGCGCAGCCGAACTCCTTTGCTACACCTACGCCCGCTCTTTCAATCTGCCGATTACCATTTTCCGATTCTTCACCGCCTACGGCTCCTGGTGCCGACCGAACTCCGGTCCCATGCTCATAGCTCGCGACATCATGGAGGGCAACACCATCAAGCTCATCAACAAAGGCTATCTCGTCCGCGATTTCACCTACATCGATGATGTGGTGGACGGTATGATGTTTGCCATCAACAGCCCCGTCACCATCACAGCAGGAGTCCCCTATGCCCTCTACAACGTAGGCCGTTCCACGCCCGTACCCTTCCTCTCCTTCATCCAAAGCATCGAAACCTCGCTGGGTCGCCCCGCCATCATCGAGCACGACGCCACCGACCCCTTCAGTGTGGGTGAGCACATCGAAATGTATGCCGACACCACCAAGCTCGAAGCAGAGCTCGCCTATTCCCCCGTGTGGGATTACGAAGAGGCCGTTCCGCTCTTCGGCCAGTGGTTCAGAGAAAATTACAA
The DNA here is from genome assembly GCA_030535875.1 of Akkermansia sp. Taxonomy (GTDB): domain Bacteria; phylum Verrucomicrobiota; class Verrucomicrobiia; order Verrucomicrobiales; family Akkermansiaceae; genus Akkermansia. The sequence goes on from JAUNRC010000006.1 coordinate 7,149, forward strand.
CGTAACATTCACCATCTGACAAAAACATCGGAACAGCGGCCCCAACAACCGCTGTTCCATTCATTACCGTGAACCCCATCATTTATAACCTCGCCAAAAAATTCCTCTTCAGTCTCGACCCCGAGACTGCTCATGAGCTGACCCTCACCGGCCTGAAAATGGCCGACAGCATGCACATGCTGCCGCTCTTTGCCCCGCGCACCATTTCCGACCCCGTTAAGGTGATGGGCATCGACTTCCCCAATCGAGTGGGACTGGCAGCCGGCATGGATAAGGAGGCCAACACCTTCGGAGCCTTCGGGCACCTCGGATTCGGCTTCGTGGAAGTCGGCACCCTCACCCCCAGACCGCAACCCGGCAACCCCAAGCCAAGGCTCTTCCGCTGCATCAAAGAGAAGGCTATCATCAATCACATGGGCATTAACAACCCCGGTATTGATAAAGGTGTAGAGAACATCAACGATGTCACCGGCTTCAAAGGTGTGCTGGGTATCAATATCAGTAAGAACAAAGTGACCCCCAACGATGAGGCTCGCATGGATTACCTCGCCTGCATGAGAACGGCATGGGAAGTAGCTGACTACATCGCCATCAACTTCTCCTGCCCCAATGTGCCGAACCTCTGCAACCTTGCCAAAGCGGCTCCCGCCGCCGACCTTCTTGCCTCACTCAAGAGCGAACAGGCCAACCTCACATCCGACACAGGGCGCTATGTTCCCATCGTCATGAAAGTCTCGCCCGACATGGAAGAGTCGCAAATCCGAGAACTTGCCCAAGTATTCATGGACAGTCAGCTCGATGGGCTCATCTGCTCCAACACCACCACCACGCGCGCGGGTGTGGAGCACCATCCGGCAGCCGCTCAGAGCGGTGGTATGTCCGGTGCTCCGCTTTACAACCGAGCTAACGAAACCCTCGAGGCCTTCGCAAAGGAACTCAAAGGCAGCATTCCGATTATCGGTGTGGGCGGCATCATGTCCGCAGAAGATGCGGTGAAGAAAATTCAGGCCGGTGCCAGTCTGGTACAGCTTTACAGCGGTTTCGTCTACAACGGTCCGCGCCTTATCCATGATTGCGCCAAGGCCATTCGTGATATGAAAGCCTGAAATATTCAACGCCGAAACCCATATCCCGTCAAATTTTAACGGCCCCGAGATTGCTCTCGGGACCGTTTTTTCTCCTCTTGTCTTATGAACGATTGTATGCAGGTAATGGGATTCACTCAGAGAAGCGCTTAACCGCGGCTCAGATAGCCTGCCACCCCCTCGTGAGTGGGCTGCATGGCATCCGCCCCCTTGTGCCATCCCATGGGGCAAACTTCACCGAACTGCTCAAAGTGCTGCAAAGCATCCACTATACGGATTGCCTCGTCAATCGAGCGTCCCAAAGGCATGTCATTCACCAGCATGTGACGAACTACACCTTCCTTGTCGATGAGGAACAAACCGCGATAAGCAACTCGGTCACCCTCCTCGGCCAGAACATCGAACTTGGCTGAAATCTCTTTGTTAATGTCAGCAACCAAAGGATAAGTCACCCCCTGTATGCCGCCCTGCTCCTTAGGCGTATTGGCCCAGGCCCAGTGGCAGAACTCGCTGTCCGTCGAACATCCGACTACTGCGGTTTGGCGCTTCTCAAACTCCGGTAAGGCCGACTGAAATCCGATTAGCTCCGTCGGACATACGAAAGTAAAATCCTTCGGGTAGAAAAACAGTAGCACGTACTTATTGCCGAGGTATTGCTCCAGACTGAAGTCATTCTCGATAACTCCGTTGACTACTGCACTTGCTCTGAACTCAGGGGCTTTCTTTCCTACTAACATGGTACTTATTTTCCTTTATCGTTTTTCTGTTTGGGCACCTTGCCCTCACTTGCTGCGCATTTTTTACCACAATTCCCATCACTTTGCAAGACTTATTTTAGATTTTTTCTAAAAAAGTTAGCATTTTCTAATTTGTTTTTACTTGCAAGGATGAGAGAAATCATGTATAAACGTAAGTATGTCAGCGAATAAAGATAGTAGATTGTGCTCGATAGACGCACTACGAGGCTGTGACATGTTACTCATCATCGGTCTGGGAAGTCTGCTCTGGCACGTAGGCGCAGCACACACCGGCAGCGACTTCGGAAGAACATTACAGCGACAGATGGGCCACGTCGCATGGGAAGGTCTGAGTGTGTACGACCTCATCTTCCCGCTGTTTGTTTACATTGCAGGCATATCGCAGAATTTCTCGCTGCGCAAAAGGCTCGATAACGGTAGTAACCGTCTGAGCATAGCACTGCACATGTGGCTACGGGCCGCCATCCTGATTGTACTGGGATGGATGGTAAACGGCCCCCTGACATGGGATGCCAACATGCGCTTTGCCTCCGTACTGGGACTTATCGGACTATCCGGCGCGCTATCCGGTACATTGGTACTCCTCCTTCGCAGTTCCGGTAAACTGCTCAGCGCCGCCATCCTCCTGCTGGGCGGAATATGGGCGGCTCAATACTGGGGCGGGGAAATGACCCCGAGTGCCTGCGTAAATGCCCGCATCGACACCCTGCTCTGCCCGGGTAAACTTCACAACATCCACTACGATCCCGAAGGAGTTCTGTGTGTTATTTCAGCAACAGCTCTCTCGCTGCTGGGTTACCTGAGCGGCCGACAGTTCTCACATGCCCTCAGTCCGACAAAAAGATTGCTCCTGCTTGCCGGAGGGGGAGCATGCCTGATATTCATCGGCCAACTCTGCGGCCCCGTCATTAAAAATATATGGACACCGGCCTTCGTTCTGGTCGCAGCCGGCACAGGAGCTCTTCTGCTCAGCGTACTCCACTTAGTGTGTGATATCATGCGCCTGCAAACCTGGACCTACCCATTGCGAGTCGTCGGCGCGAATGCTCTTTTCGTATACCTCATCACCCACATAACGGCCTTCAACGAGCTCAATGAACGCCTGTTCGGCGGACTGCTGCGAGCCATACTTCCGCACGATTGGCTCAATATCGGGTACAGCCTCACCTTCCTGCTGCTGGCATGGTTGCTCTGCCTGTACCTGTACCGCCGCGACATCTACATTCGCGTGTGACAGGAAGACGGCTTGACAGCTCGCCGGGCTCGCTATATGCTCAACTCATGAACGACGAAGCATATCAGGTTGCCACACCTCTCTTCCGAGCCATCGAAACCGGACAATCCGCTGAGGTTAAAGCCCTGCTGGCCGCAGGAGCCGACCCCAATGAATGCCACGGAGAAGATGAAGACAGCGCCCTGCTCATCGCAGCCATTGAGGGGCGAGAGGAAATCGTCGCACACCTCATCGCAGCCGGGGCCGATGTCAACCTCGGAGATTCCCGCGGCTACACACCCCTTATGGGAGCAGTCTGTGCGCACTCCCTCAACATCGTACAACAACTGATAACCGCAGGAGCCGATGTTAACCGAATGTGTACCCGCAGTCAGGCAAGTGCTCTGCACGATGCCGCCACCGGCAATCACTACGATATAGCAGCAGCTCTTCTGGCCGCCGGAGCCCATGCCGATACCCATGAAAACATCGACGGCAATACGGCGTTGATGTGCGCCGTCCTTGCTCTATCGCCCTCCATTACAGAACTACTGTTGCAGGCCGGAGCAGACCCGAACAAGCGCAGCAGCCGTGGCGATACTGCAACGGAACTCATCGACAATGAGATTCCCTACCTGTGGGAACCCATCAAATCAGCTCGGGCAAAAAAAATCCAAACCCTGCTTCGGTCAGCAACTCAAAGTTCCTCACCGGCCACAAGCTGAGCAGCCACGCGCACACACTGCTGACAAGCCACACGCGGAGTGCCGCCTTTCAAATCACAGCATTTCCACGCTCCATTGGACGCGACAAAAGCAGCCTTTATCTCCTCTGCGCGCTCAGGTGCAACTTGTACAGCACCATAAAGAGCACCACACATCCCCTCGGGAGCACGACCACCGCCACAACTCTTCATCTCTTCAAGCAAGTCCTCCCGACCGAATGCCGCGCAAACGGTCTGAGCACAGTTATACATGAAAGGAGGTTCGCGGAATGTTGACAAGGCTTTTTCTGCTGCATTCATATCTGCCGTAAAGTTTACCACACAGACCTCTGCAAGTCAACCCCGACGAGCATTCTCTCTCGCCGCCAGCGATAATTGAATCGCGTTGGCCATATTGTGACAGAACACATAGAAAACCGGACCGATATATGCCAACGGAGTGGCATAACTCTGCCCGGCAATATAAAGCGTGAGAATCGTGTTCTTCTGCCCCAGTGCCTGCGAACACTCCCTCTTCAACTCAGGATAGCCCAAACGATACCCCGCTACAAATCCCACAGCACATACAACCACGGCACCCAGTGCCATCGGCAACATATCCCACACGGTATAATCCATCTGCAATATGCGGTGCGTACCAATAGCCGACACGATTATCAGATTGAAGTTCCAGATACCGAGCGAGACATCTTTCAGGCGTGGGGTCCATTGGCGACAGGCGGGGTACAATTTCCGCAATGTAATGGCAAGCACAGCCGGTATGCCCAGCACAAGTCCTATCTGACGAGCCACCATCAACATCAATTCCGTATAGCTCAAAGAATCAGATTGTACGATACAAGGCAACACAAAAGGAGTAAGCACCGCAAAGACCAACTGACTGAGCACCATAGCCGTGGTGATAAATCCCACATTTCCCCTCAACAGGTTCACTATAATAGGCGCAGCCGAGGCAATCGGAGCGGCACCGCAATAGTACACCGATTCCGCCAGCACATTCATCCCCATGCTCCGGGCTGCCAACCATGCCAGCACCCACACCGCCTGCAGCGCAAGCAATACCCACACATGCATGAGCCGAGGCCGCAACTGCGACACATCCAAGCCGAGAAAGGTAATGGTCAACATCACCGTAATGCCAAACGGCAATAACCAACCGAACTCATGAACCTCCGCATGCAGCAAACCTCCCACGAGGAAGGAGAGCACCATCAGAAAGCTGCGCAACTGCTGCTTCATGGCTATTTCAGCTCTTCTTACTTATCAGCAGCCTTATCCTCAGCGCTGCGCTTCTCTGCCAGCAGGCTCGCTGCATCCGCCGCCTGCTGTTTGGGATATGCAATTCTGTTATGATTCATGGTGCGCAGAGTATTGAAGAAAGACTCCTTCATGCAGGCAATCTCACCCAGAGTCAACCCGCTGTCCTGCAAATGACCATCCAGGATTCGCCCTTTGAAAATCCCTTCAATCATGTTGCGGATATCTTCCTCCGTCGGGTGCTGCAAGGAACGAGTGGCACTCTCCACGGCATCCGCCATGCTCACAATGCCCGACTCCCTGCTCTGAGGTATAGGTCCGGGGTAAGTGAAGATGGACTTATCCACCTCATCGGGACAAGTATCCGCCAGCCCCTCATCAAACTTCTTTCGGGCCTCTTCATAATGATCCAAAGCCTTGCGATAGAAGAAATAAGCCGTTGTCACACCATGGTGCTCACGAATGACATCAATAATCCGCGGATTGAGCTTCATACTGCGTGCCATCTGCACCCCCTCCGTCACATGACCGGTAATGATTCGGGCACTGGCCTCAGGAGTGAGCTCCGCATGGGGGGTCATTGTCTGGTCGACGATATTCTCCGAGAAATACTGCGGATTTTTCACCTTACCGATATCATGGTACAGGCCACACACGCCGGCCCGGGTCACATCCGCCCCTATAGCCTCGGCCGCTGCCTCGGCCAAGCGCTGAACGTAAAGACTGTGGTGGAACGTACCGGGTGCCGTAATCTGCAACTTCTTGAGCAAAGGATGGTTCATATCCGCCCATTCCAACCATGTAATATGGGTCGATATGCGGAAAAGACTCTCCAGCATCGGCATAAGTCCATTCACAATAACAGCCAGCAGGAAGTTCACACCGAAGGCCATCAGCACAATCGTCACCAATTGCGAGGCTCCCACTCCATGCAGGAACGGAGATTCCGCCCCCTTATGCAGCGAGGCCAGAGCCAGCGTCACCCCCAGCACCACGGCCCCGGTCTTGAACCCGGCATACAATATCTGCTGGCGCTTGCGCAAATGACCGCATATCCCGGCGGACATCACGCCGGTCAGCAGACTGATGAGGACATAATCAGCCAGAAACTGAGCCGAGTACGTCACCGGGAACAGCACGACACCGAACAAAGTACAGCACAATGCCATATATACCCCCATCGAACGGTTTATCAGCACCGCTGCCACAGCCGGTGCCAACATATACGGCAACACCAACAGCTTTTGCCACAACTCCACCCCGGGCAGCGCCGGCCACACAGAGTTTACCAGATAGATGGTAAACATCTGCGACAAAATCGCCAGCATACACAGGAAAGCACGCCCTTGCGTCAGCTCCCCGCGCCGATGTCCCAGACTATAATAAAACGTCACGGCAAGCGCGCAGAACAGCACCCACACCATACGATAAACACTCTGAATGGGGCTGTCCGTCACGCTGTACACCAGCACACACATAAAAGCCACCCCCACAGCCATCAGCATAAGCAACCGCTGCGACACTCCGCCCCGAGGCGAGCCGTCCGTCGAACGACGGAAGATTGATGAAAACAAACTTGCCATATTCTCTTTATCGGCCGCTATTATACGCACTCAGAGAATGCTTGTCAAGGGGGCATTTCACCCCCGCAGCCGCCGCAAGGCGCGACCGACACTTGACAGAGCCGACTATTTCCCTTAATATATCACTGTAGATTGTCCCTTTTCCCATGCAACAGATTACAGAATCCATCGGCAAATACCTTCTGGCAGTTGTCAGCCCACTCATCAAGCACCCGGACAAAGCCCAACTTCGGGTTGCCGGCAATCAAGAAGGCGACATGATGCGATTTCGTCTTGTTCTGGAGCCGGGAGATATCCCCCTCATCATCGGTCGCAACGGCATGACAGCCTCGGCCATTCGCTCACTGGCCAAGGCTGCAGGAGATAAAGCCGGCGTTAAAGTCGTCGTTCACATTCTCTCCCGCGAAGAACTCGAAGAAGAAAGCTGACCCCCCTCCGGCCCATGCAACAGGCCCTCTTTCACCATGAGAACAACCGCCCGGCCGCTCGGGTACTGGTGGATGGGCTCAATGACATGGTACTCGACTACGCCATCCCTGATAACATGCAGGGAGTCGTGCGCGGGAGCCGTGTGGAAGTTCCGCTGCGCCATCGCTGCACCACCGGCACCGTTATCAATCTGGTCGAGCCGGATGCCGAGTGGAGCCACCGCCTGAAACCACTCACCCGACTGATAGACGACACCCCGGCGGTCAGCGCCGTACTCATGGACCTCGCGGAGTGGGCAGCCCGGTACTATGCCGTTCCGGTCGAGCAGATGATTCGCTGTATCGTCCCCGAGCCGGTACGCCGAGAACGCCACGAAGAAAAGACCCGCAAGGTGGCCGTTCTCCTTCAATGGCCGGATGATGACACGCTCAACAAGCTCAACGCCCGAGCCCCCCGTCAGGCCGCCATCCTCCGCTACCTTCACAACGGCGAAAGCAAGCGCGAAGCGCTGGCCGATTTGGGCGGCACAGCCGCCCTGCCCGCCTGCCGCTCACTCGAGAACAAAGGCTACATCCGCCTGGAAGAAGAAGTCGTACACCGTGACCCCGCAGGAAAAGAAGAGTTCGCTCCATCCTGCCCGCTGGAACTTAACGAAGAACAGGCTGCCGCCCTGAAAGAAATCATCTCAGCTTGCGACACCCCCGACAGCAAGCCCATACTCCTGCAAGGCGTAACGGGCTCGGGAAAAACCGAGGTCTACCTGCAAGCTGCCGCCCATGTCATGAAAAGCGGACGCGGGGTACTCATTCTGGTGCCGGAAATCTCCCTCACGCCGCAAACCATGGCACGCTTCAAAAGCCGCTTTGCCGATACAGCGGGAGCCGTAGCCATTCTTCACAGCGCGATGAGTGACGGCGAGCGCTTTGATGAGTGGCATGCCATCCATCGCGGGCAGGCCCGCATCGCCATCGGCCCCCGCTCCGCCCTCTTTGCCCCCGTTCAGAACCTCGGGCTCATCATCGTCGACGAGGAGCACGACTCCTCTTACAAGCAGGAGAACTCTCCCCGCTACCACGGCCGTGACCTCGCCGTCCTTCGCGCCCGCATGGAAGGCGCAACCATTGTACTGGGCTCCGCCACCCCCTCACTGGAAAGTCTGCACAATGTCAACAGCGGAAAATATAACATGCTGCGCCTCGACCACCGCGCTGACGGGCAACGCCTGCCCCTGACCCGCGTGCTGGATATGCGCAGCGAACCCAAGGACAAGCGTTATCTGGGCATTTTATCGGAGCGCCTGCGCATGGCCATTGAAAATCGCCTGAACAAAGGCGAGCAAACCATCCTCCTGCTCAACCGGCGAGGCTTCGCCCGAGCGCTGCAATGCCCGGATTGCGGGCATGTTGTCACTTGCGAACATTGTGCCCTACCGCTCACCTACCATGCAACAGAGAACCGCCTCATCTGCCACCTGTGCGGATTCCGCGCCGTCGTTCCCCGCCGCTGTCCCGAATGCCGCGAAAACAACATTCTTCTGGAAGGCTACGGCACCCAAAAGGTGGAACGAGTGCTGAACAACTGTTTTCCGAAAGCCCGACTTCAGCGGGTCGATGCCGATGTGGCATCCCGTAAAAACGCTCTGCGTGACATTCTGGCGGACTTCCGCGCACACCGCATCGACATTCTGCTCGGCACGCAGATGATATCCAAAGGACTGGACTTCCCGGGAGTGACTCTCGTCGGCGTACTCAATGCCGACTTGGGTCTGTGCATACCCGACCCCCGCGCGGCTGAGCGCACCTTCCAACTGCTCACACAAGTGGCAGGTCGTGCCGGGCGCGGCGATATTGACGGTGAGGTTATCATTCAAACCTACACCCCGCACGCAGCAGCCATTCAATATGCGCGCCGACACGACACGGACGGCTTTGCCGAAAATGAACTGGGACTTCGACAACAATTCGCCTTCCCTCCCTTCCGCCACCTCTCCGTTCTCACAGCTCGCTCTACAAACGAGGAGCTGGCCGACTTCTCCCTGCGCACACTTCACAAGCGCCTGCTCAAAGTCCTTCCGCAAGGGGTGGAAATAACAGACCCCGCCCCGGCCGCCATAGCCAAGGCACATGGTCAGTTCCGCTTCCAATGCACCATCAACTCCCTGAGTGCCCGAAGCGTGGCCGATATCGTCTCGCATGAAATATCCCGCCTCAATGTTGGTGAAGATATCACCATCACCCTCGATATCGATGCCTACAACTTCATGTGAGCCCGACCACGCTCATAACCGGCGGACTTACTCAGCAAGCTCATCGCCCAAGCGCAGGCGCTTATTGGGAGAAATCCCCATCTGCCGCAAGTCTTCAAGCTGGCGGGCATAATTTCCCCTACCGGCAAAAAGTTGATTGAAGGCCTGTTGATAAGCAGACTGAGCCGTATCTATCCCCTTACCCACCTTCTCCAGACTTTCCTGCACGGAGGCCAGCTTGTCGTAAAGTTTGGTAGCGCGGTCGATGATATTCTCCACATTGCGGGTCTGGCGCTCCTTCTGCCACAAATTATAGGCAAGCTGAAGAGCCATCAGCAAATTAGTCGGACTTATCAGCACGATTTTCTTACGATAGGCATCGAGCGGCAACGATGGCGCAGCCTGAACGGCAGCAATATACGAGGACTCATTGGGCATGAACATGAGCACATAGCTGATGCTATCCTCAACCGTTGCTGCATAATCCTTACCGGAGAGCTCATCTATATGTTTGCGAACAGAAGCCACATGAGACTTCAGGCACAAGGCGCGTTCTTCTTCGGATGTTGCAGCAGCATACTGTACATAAGCTGTGAGCGATACCTTCGAGTCCACAATCACACAGCGATTGTCCGGGAAACGGATAATCACATCCGGGCGAACATCGCGCCCCTCATCAGTCTTGAAATTCTCCTGAATATAATATTCCTCACCCTTGCGCAAGCCGGACTCCTCAAGCATGCGTTCCAAAATCATCTCCCCCCAATCGCCCTGCTTTTTGCTGTTACCGCGCAGAGCCAGCGTCAGGCTCTCAGCCTCGTGGCTTAAACTTTCCGTCTTTTCCATCATAGCTTTGATGGCAGCCTCAAGCGAAGCCTTGTTACCGGCGGCTGTCTCATTGGTAGCCGTCACAGCCTTTCCGAGATTTTCCAACTGAGTGCGAAGCGGTTTGAGCAGACTGTCCATGCTCTCTTTGTTCGTGTCTTTGAGCTTACCGGCATTCTGCTCCATGATTTCACCGGCCAGATTACGGAACTGAGCAAAATGTTTTTCCTGCATTTCCTTAATCTTCTCAGCCTCCTGCTCGCGCTGCTGTTGTTCTTTTTCCAGCGAAGTCTTGCAGCGGGCGAGTTCCTCCAGACGAAAAGTCAATTCATCATTAGTGGCGCGGAGCTTCGCCTGCAATTCAGAGCAACGGTTCATCTCGTCACGGCGCTGTTCCTGTTCCTTTTCAAGCGCTACACGAAGAGCCGAGGCCCCCACACGCTCATCGGTCAATTCCGACTCAATCGCCTTGCCGTGGCGCAGTTGTTCCTGTAAGTCACGATTAAGCGCCTCGTTCCTCTGTTGGAGGGATGTCAGCTCCATTCTGTAGCGCTCCGTTTCCAAAGCGTTCTGTGCATTCTTACGAGTAGCCCTGAGCAAATCGACTAGATAACCCAGCACAGCGCCGACAATAAAAGCCGTTATCGCAATATAAATCATCATGGCAACATCTTCAATTTCATCCGAAAACCGGCAAGCTCACTTCCTGCGCAGACTTTCCAAGCGCTCGGACCATGCAGCGGCCTCCTCTTCATTCTCGGCTGCGTTCTCAGCATTGCGCAGTAAATTAATCAACATCGCAATAGCCTGAGGATTGTCCTGCCCGGCAGCAAGCCGAATCATGCTCATCCCCTGCTGCGGATTGGCCGGAACCGGGTCGCCGGACAGCAACATGAGCCCATAAACAAGCTGAGCGCGGGAATTGCCCCCGCGAGCGGAGCGCGCATACCACTCGGCAGCCTTGTGCATATCAACCGCAACACCATGCTGCCCCTTCGCACATATATAACCCATGTCGCAGGCAGCCTGAGCAGCAAGTTTAAGCGCGGAAGAGGCCGCAGCCTTCTCAAGCAAAGCAAGCCCTTCATCCTTCGTGGCAACATCCTGCAACAACAAATGTGCCAGACGGTACTGAGCCTCACCTATGCCGCCCTCCGCCGCCTTGCGCCAATGAGCAACGGCCGCAGCCCTGTCGGCAGCACGCCCCAAACCATTATACAGAATATGCCCCAAGTAAAACTCTGCCTCCGTGCTGCCCTGTGCGGCAGCTCGAGCGAACCAGTCGTAAGCCTTCACCGGTTCAGCCGGAATATCCTTACCTCCGGTCAGATAAATGCCGCCCAAATCCAACTGAGCCTGTAACAATCCTGCCTCTGCGGAGCGGGTCAACCACTGCATCGCACCGGCAAAATCAGACTTCTCACCCTCAATGTTCGGTTTTATCAGCTCCTGAGCCCGGACATACATCTCTTCCGGGGTTGACGGAACAGGCTCCCCCGCATCATCACATGCGGAGAAGCCTGCACAGAACAGAAGCGGCGCCAGCGCCCTGAAGTAATTTCTTTTCATGGCACCGACGTCAATTAATGGCTCAAGCCTTGTAGCTATCCACCAGAGAATGTGTGCGCTCGTGAACTTTCTTCACACGAGCCTTCAGCTCAGCCTTGTAAGCCTCCTTGTCGGGCATCGGGCGACGAGCCACACCGGAGATGACCGCAGCTTCGGCAATAGCCGGAGCAAGGTACTCAATCATGCGGGGGTCGAAAGGCTTGGGAATGACATAATCACGGCCGAACTTCAAGGGCACACCGCCATTGGCAGCCACCACCTCAGCCGGCACCTCCTCACGAGCCAAATCAGCCAGAGCACGAGAGGCTGCAATCTTCATAGCCTCGTTAATGCAGGTAGCCTGCATATCGAGAGCTGCGCGGAACATGTAGGGGAAGCAACTTACATTATTCACCTGATTGGGCCAGTCACTACGGCCTGAGCCCATAATGCAGTCCGGGCGAGCAGCCTTTGCCTCGTCATACGTAATCTCGGGATCGGGATTGGCACAGGCGAAAATAATGGGATTGGGTGCCATGCTCTTCACCATCTCAGGCTTCAGCAGGCCCTTCTTGGAAAGCCCCAGGAAAATATCGGCGCCCTGAAGAGCAACCTCGAGCGTGCAGTCCTCACTCTGGGCAAACATGGCCTTGGTGGGGTGCAGGTCCAAACGTCCGGTATGGATGAGGCCCTTAGAGTCGAACATAAAGATATTCTCACGACGAATACCCAAGGCCATATAGAACTTAGCACAGGCAATACCGGCTGCACCGGCACCGCAAACCACGCACTTCATGTCCTGCAACAGTCGTCCGGTCAGGTGGGCGGCATTCAACAGAGCGGCCCCGGAAATCACAGCCGTACCATGCTGGTCATCGTGGAACACGGGGATATTCATTTCCTCACGCAGACGCTGCTCCACGATAAAGCACTCCGGAGCTTTGATATCCTCAAGATTGATGGCCCCGAATGTGGGCTCCATGGTCTTAATGACCTCAATCAAGGTTTCAGGCTTCTTGATATCCAACTCGATGTCAAACACATCCACATCGGCATAAATCTTAAACAACAGACCCTTACCTTCCATCACAGGCTTCGATGCATGTGCACCGATATTACCCAAACCGAGCACAGCCGTGCCATTACTGATTACACCCACCAAATTACCGCGACCGGTGTAGGCAGCGGATTTATCGGGATTCTCGGCAATCTCCATACAGGGAACAGCCACACCCGGAGAATAGGCAAGAGTGAGGTCATCAATGGTGAAACACGACTTATTGGGCAGCACCTCCAGCTTGCCCGGACGCGGAGTTTCGTGATAATTCAGAGCTCTCTGTGCTAAATCAGTACTCATATAGAATCTGCTGTGGTGAGCAGACATTTTACACGGCTTTCATTGAAATGCAAGCACAGAGTCTGACTGTGAAGCATTTTTTAGGCAAACAAATATCATTCAGCCGTGAACGACCTGCACAGTCTTCACACAACCTTCCCCCAAAATAGAGTTGAGAGCGCGGATGATGCCCTGCTTTTGGCGCATGAGTTCAAATCTCACGGCCGGATGAGATGTACGAATGCGTGCCACACCCTTCGCAATGGAGAGCAACTCAGCCTTGGTGGCAAGGAACGGCCCCACGGCCCGCTGCCAGGCATCGGCCAGGACCTCCGGCGCATAATCAGCCAGCGTAACATCCATACGGCTGACAAGCGATGCCAGCACCGACTCAATGCTGCGCACATTGGCAGCCGGGCTTAATTGCGGCTGCACTCCGAAAAAATCGGACAAAGCCTGCCCCTGCTCCCGCTCCGCGCGACTGACATGGCGTACAGGCCGCAGCGAACCATCCGGAAAATACTCCTCATGGTAAAGGACATTCTCCTTCTCCCGCGAACGCTTAGCCACCGGCGCAACCGGTAGCTCATTCGGTGTGCCACCCTTTTCACTTTTGCGAGAACGACGACGAGGAGCAGCCATGATAAAGAAACGGCCCGGGCGGATTATTGCACCACCGGGGCCGATTGAGTTTTGAAGAATGATAGAATCGGGAACTAACCGGTCGGCTTTACTCGCCGTCATCACCGATGGAGTCAACGGGGCAACCGTCCTTAGCCTCGGTGCAGAGCTCGATTTCCTCATCAGTCTCCGGCTGCTTGCAGACGTAAGACACGCCCTCATCTTCATCAAGAGCAAAGAAATCACCGGCTACCTCACGGCAAAGGCCACAGTCAATGCAGTTGCTGTCGACGTAGAACTTACCGGGAACATTCTTTTCGTTTTTTTCGTCAATATCGGCCATAATGTGTATGGGGCTTGATTACCCACACCTATTTTTACCATTTTTCTCAGGAATGCAATCTTTTTTTATTGCAACGGAGCAATTTTCAGTACAAAATGGGCGCATGCAAGAGCAGAAAGCCGGAAAAATACGAAACTTCCTCAAAAAAATCAAATGGATGAACCTCATCTTCCTTACCGGATGTGCCGGAGTTATCCTGATAGCCGCCGGCGCCGTGCTCTATGGCTACCGCAACTTGCCGACCGCCTCATGGCGGGAGAGCCACACGGATTTTCCGATTCCCGGAGTAGGCCTCGCCATTGATGAACTCAAGGCAGAATGGAAAAGCTCCGAAGGCAACAAGCGACTGGAACTGCGCACAGCTTATTATCCCGAAGCGACACTTATCCTCCGGCAAGGCAAAGGCAGCGGACGACTCTTCATCCGTTTCTGCACCCCGAGCGGAGTCCATGTAGGCGACATCATCAGCATTCCCTACCGAGACGGGCAATTTGTTAAGAACAACGACGTGATGTTCAACGCCGAGGGAACAACTGCACAGGTTCGACTCGAATCGGGATATAGCAACAAGTCCGACTACATGCTCCACAAGCTCAACGAAGAAGAATCTCTCTGGCGCGTACAGGTCTGGCAGCAACCGTCAGAGCAGCGCACGACCTATTACTTGGGCTACGCAACCGTCACCCCCATAGCTGATTGATTGAGATGATACATTCCACCGACTTCCGACAAGTTCCCGAGCAGGAACGCCCGACCCGATGGTGGCACTGGCTGCTGAGCCCGGCAGGGGGTGTGGTAACGGCACTCGCCTTCGTTCCTTACGACTTTTCCCAGCTCATCTGGGTAGCTCTGCTTCCCCTGCTCTATGTTCTGTGGAGCGGACCGGCCAAATGGTGGCGGGCATTCCGTCTGGGCTGGCTCTACGGCATGGGCTATTACTGCACGAGCTTCGCTTGGATAACGGAAGTGGGCTATGTTTTTGACATACCGCAACCTCTCTTCCTTGCCATTGCCTTCATTCCGCTCATGGCAGTATACTCCGTGCTGCCCGGTGTGTGGGCAGCTCTTGCAGCCACCCTACTGCGCCCGAGCCTGAGCAGAGGCCCCGTCACGGAGGGAATGAAGCTCGAACAAAAGAAGTCCGTCTGGACCCGTTGGGCTCTGCTCGATATGGTTTCCACGCTCAAGTCGGCCACCGGCTGCGCCGCCCTCTGGGTATGCATCGAATGGCTGAGGGCACACGGCACATTAGGCTTCAGTTGGAACAGTTTGGGAATGGCTCTCTACAACGGATTGGCACTTGCTCAATGGGCTGAGTTCGTCGGCACGGCAGCCCTGTCATTCCTGCCGGTATTCCTCTCGGTCGTCATCTACTGCGCACTGCGCCGCTGCGTGCTGCACTTTAAGGGAGCGGGTCGAGCCGGTCGCCCCTGGGACTTCTATGCGACGGTCATCATCATCTTCTGCTTGTACGCAGCCGGTCTGGCGTTCAGCAAGTTGTATTCCCCGCTCACTCTCATGAAGAAAGAGAGCACGCTGCAACTTCCGGTCATGGCGGTGCAAATCAATAAGGACCAGCAAGACCACATCGCTTACGGCGCCGGGCCCTCACAGTACGGCACCTACCTGAGAGCCACCATGGCCGCCTTCAACGAAGTTCAACAGGCTACGGCACGTCAGGCACAACAACACCCGGAACTGGCCATCACGCAGCAACTGCCGCTTTGGGTCGTTTGGCCTGAGAGTGCCATGGGCTGCCCCGTATTCCGCAATATCGAAACCGGCAAACTCGAGCCGGACATGAACACCGTCAACGTCTTCTTCGCACCGGAGGGCTTGCCGATGGTCCGCGACCTTGTACAACAAATGGGAGGTCGCAGCTTCACCCTCTTCACCGGTGTGGACGAAGTGCGACTGGTAGAGGAAGGCGGCCGCTTGCGCACCCGCGGCATGTACAACTCCATGGCCTGCATAACGGGTGACTTCGACAGCATCCGCACCGTCAGCAAGCAGCACCTCATGCCCTTCGGTGAGTACATTCCCCTTGCCAATTCAGCCACATGGATAGCACAGACCTTTGCAGACATTACCGGCACTCAGGTCGGCGACGGCATTCATCCCGGCACCGGCAGCGAGCCCATCGAGCTCACCCTGCCCGACTCGGAGGAAAAAGTCGGAGTTATTCCTGCCGTTTGTTACGAAGATACCGTGGGAGACTTGCTCACCCAATTTGTGCGCAAAGGCCCGCAAGTCATCGTCAACGTGAGTAACGATGCCTGGTTCCGCAACTCCTCCTGCGGAGCCCAGCAAGCACGCAATGCCGCCTTCCGTTGCATTGAACTGCGCCGCCCCATGGTTCGCGCCGCCAACAGGGGCGTGTGTTGCGCCATTGCACCGAACGGAGCCGTAATCGATGCCCTGCTCAAAGCGGACGGCACCCCGCACCTGCCCGGCTACAGCTATGCCGTACTTCCGGTAGACCGCGAGGCAGGCTTCACCCTGTATGCCCTGCTGGGTGACTGGGCAGTCATTGCCTGCCTCCTGCTGGTGCTGCTGACTGCCACGCCGGCCATCATAGAAAAAATCGCCGCAAAGCCGCGCAGGGCGTGAGCAGCACTTCTTCATCACACACAATCCGCCCCCATGTTGACTCGCTGCCGACATGGGGGATTTTCATTTTTCAGCGGAGCGAAGTCTCGGGAATATCATCCCATTTTGTCGTATAGGCCCGACTGACAAAAGAGCGGTGCCATGGTGTCTTTACCCCGCGGCTACCAAAATGAATATCATGCCCGGACTGCTGCAAGCGATCGATAACAGCCATAAGCCGACTCGGAGCCACATCCGGGTGTTCAAAAGTAGGCTGGATCTGCTGCACCTTTTCCAGCCCCGTCAGCAAAACCCCGATTTTCTTATATTCAAATCCCGGTTTATACAGATTCTCCAGCAGGGCGGCAGCGGCATGCACCAGCAAGCGGGTATCGTCCGTCGGGCATGGGAGCGGCACCCCCTGATTAGCAGCGTAATGACTTGCAGCATCGCAGTAATGTGATGTACGCAGCAGCACATACAGCCCCGAGCACATCATTTCTTCAGCACGGAGCGTGCGCGCGGCCTTCTCGACAAAACCACAGAGAGCCCCGCGCAATGTAGGATAATCGCGCACCCCCTCCTTCAGCGAGCGAGAAACCATAATCTGCTGCCTGACAGGCGGCTCCGCATCATCTAAACACGACGTACCGTTAAGCTCCAATACCAATCGCTCACCATGAACGCCGAAATGTTTGCGCATGTAATGCAGCCCGCACGCAGCCAATCCGGCAGCCGTGCGAATACCCAAAGCATGCATGCGCACCCTCAGCCGAGCCCCCACCCCCCAGACATCACCCACCGGAGTATCCTCCAACAAAGGCTGCCACTCCTCCCGCGACGTCAGAGCCATCACCCCCTTGTACTCACGCCGGTGCTTAGCCGTCTCATTCGCCAATTTACAGAGTGTGCGTGTGGGTGCAATCCCCACACTCACCGTCACACCGGTTCCCCGCAGAATCTCCTCGCGAAGTTCCCGACAGAACGGCACCCAATCACGCGAAGAATCCACTCGGGCGAAGGCCTCATCGATGCTGTATTGCTGAACATCCGGCAGTGCGCCCTCCAATATCTGCATGATTCGCTCCGATAAATCCGCATACAGAGGAAAATTTGCCGAACAAACCACGGCATCAGCCGCACTCAGCCGCTCCTTACACTTAAAATACGGTTCCCCCATGGCAATACCGAGAGCCTTCGCCTCGGCACTGCGCGAAACAACACAGCCGTCATTATTCGACAGCACCACGAGCGGGCGTCGCCGCCAATCAGGGCGGAACACCTGCTCACAGCTTGCAAAAAAGTTATTGCAATCAAATAATAAATACACGAAAGCGACTTACACCCCGAGCTTAGCAATGAGAATTTCGGTAACGAGCTTGGGATTGGGCTTGGGGTTGCTGCACTTCATGACCTTACCGGTCAGGGCATTGATAAGCTTGGTATTCCCGCCCTTAACGATAGCCACCATGTCCGGATTTTCGGCGATAACCTGCTCGACGAGAGACTCCAGAGCATTGCTGTCGGCCTTCTTATAACCAAGCGCGGCAGCCGCGGCGGCAGCCGTCTGTCCGGGATTATTCCAAAGTTGCTCCAGCACCTCTCGGGCCTGACTGACAGAGCATATTCCCTCCTCAACCACATCAATCAAACCGGCAAGCGTGACCGGTTCCACAGGACAGTCAGCAAGCTCACACTCCTTCTCTGCCAGCACGGAAGGTATGATATTGATAAGCCAGTTGGCAACCTTGCGGGCAGCAGAAGTTGCGGCGGCGGCTGACTCGAAATAAGCGCAAAGGCAAGCGTCGGCCACCAGCGTATTGGCATCGGCCACCGGCAAACCGTACTGCTCGATGAGTCGCTGCTGACGGGCATCGGGCAACTCGGGCATTTCCTGCTTCATCTTCTCGACATACTCTGCCGTATGCACCGGAATAAGGTCCGGGCAGGTATGATAACGATAATCATGAGCATTCTCCTTCGTACGCATGACAATGCTCTCACCCAAGTCATCATCCCAGCGGCGGGTGGACTGCACCTGAGCAATACCGCGATCAAGTTCATCCGCCTGACGACGAATCTCATAAATGAGAGCACGGCGGGCTGCGGACATCGAATTGATGTTCTTCATCTCAATCTTAGCGCCCAGCTCCTTTTGCCCCTTGGGTCGCAAAGAGACGTTCACATCGCAGCGCATCTGGCCCTTTTCCATATCGGCATCCGATATTCCGCCGCAGATGAGGATTTGCTGCAAGCTCTTCAGGTAGGCATAAGTCTCATCCGGGTCGGTCAGATCGGGAGCCGAAACAATCTCCATCAACGGTGTGCCGCCGCGATTGTAATCCACCAGAGAATAAGAACCGTAGTGCGTGAGCTTAGCGGCATCTTCCTCCAAGTGGATGTGATCCAACTTAACGGTACGAACGACAGCCCCCTCGGCCTTCACCTTGCAATCCGCCGGATATGCCCAGGAATAGAGCGGCACCTCACCGCCGATACAGAGCGGCAGGTCCAACTGGCTCGTCTGATAATTTTTGGGCATGTCAGCATAGAAATAATTTTTGCGGTCCCACTTCGAGACCGGCGGCATGCTGCAGCCCAGCATCAGACCGGTCAACACGGTACGCTCTATGGCAAAACGATTGAGCACCGGCAGAGCTCCGGGCATCCCCAAACAGGTGGGACAAACGTTCGTGTTCGGTTCATAGCCGAAACCGGCCTTGCAGGAGCAGAACATCTTCGTTGCAGTCTTAATCTGGCAATGAACTTCCAGACCGATGGTCACCAGGTAATCAGAAACAGGCATTGTAGGTACTGAGGTATAAATGAAGGTGAATAAATATAAAACTGACTAATTGGACGTTGTTGCGTTCTCATGCAGCGCATCATCCAAATCGGTGCGGAATGAGGCATCGAACACATCATCGAACCACTCACTGTGCGTCTCGCCCAAACTGGCATAGACGGAATCAAGGGCATCGGAAAAAGTATCGTACGCAGCCTCATCATACCCCGGCAGTGAGGCTATACGGACAATCTCACTGCGAATTCCCCAAAGCAAGGGTTCAATCGGTGCGTAGGCATCGTTCGCAGAACGAACGGAGCCTGGGGCAAAATCCCGATTGGCAAGTTCCTGCTCAGGTTGCAAATCATTCAATCGGTCGGAGAGAGCCTTCAACTGCCCCACAACAAGGGCCGCAGTACGGGCATCGACCACCGTTTGCAGCGTTTCCAACACCGCGCGATCAGGCTCGACCAAGCGCTTGAGGCGCACTATTTCACGGCGAGCCTCACTATCGGAGAGCGGAGGCTTGGGCAAAGTCAGCTCTGCAATCATCTCCTCATCGAACAATCCTGCCTCGACAGCCTGATAAAACGAAGCTATCAATCCCTCCGAACCATAACATTGCGCCCGGCACAGACTGGCAAACTCAGAGTTCAAATCCTCCAGAGCCTCGGCAATGCGGTAATGCAGCATATCCAGAGCCTCCAGGTCCTGCCCCCGGCCCTCGGCATCGTACAGCTTATTGCCGATATTCTCAGCCTCTTTCACTAACAGAACAAAACGCGGAGCCGCGACATCCGCCCCGGCGCGATCCGAAACACCGGACAGCAAAAACCACATCTCATTGGTCACGCGCAGCAACTCCTGCCCCAAACTATCGCCGCGGGTCTCGCTGCTCGGCTCCTCATCCGCCTTGGGCACCACAGGCACGGTCTGACCGACCGAGACATTCAGTCCCAGCAGAAAAGCAGTACCGGCAGTAAAAAGCGGATGTTTCATCGTCGCGGATATTATACGCGACGCGCCCGATTTTTCAAGCCGCGAGTGTGCCAACGGCAAAAAAAGTTACCACATCACCGATAACGACATGATTTAGACTTGTCAGAATAAAGGGACTGAGCTAAAATTGCATGTCTTTATTTTACTTTTAGCAATATGGATTTCAGAACATATCTTCGTCACCACCCGGACAAGAACGGTTATTACGGCCGGTTCGGCGGTGCCTACCTGCCGGCAGAACTTGAGCCGGCCTTTAAGGAAATCACCGAGGCCTACAACAGCATCTGCCACTCGGCTCAGTTCATCAGCGAACTGCGCCGCATTCGCAAGCAGTTCCAAGGCCGCCCCACCCCCGTTTACCACTGCGAGCGTCTTTCCCGTCTGAACGGAGGTGCCCAGATTTACCTCAAACGTGAAGACCTCAACCACACAGGTGCCCACAAGCTCAATCACTGCATGGGAGAAGGTCTGTTGGCTAAGTTCATGGGCAAGAAGAAAATCATTGCCGAGACCGGTGCCGGGCAACACGGCGTCGCACTCGCTACGGCTGCCGCCTACTTCGGGCTGGAATGTGAAATCCACATGGGTGAAGTCGATATCGCCAAGCAGGCCCCCAATGTCACCCGCATGAAAATGCTCGGTGCCAACGTCGTTTGCGTGAAGCACGGCCTGCGCACCCTCAAAGAAGCCGTAGACAGCGCTTTCGAGGCCTACCAGCGCGACTACAAGACAGCCATCTACTGCATCGGTTCCGTACTGGGTCCGCACCCCTTCCCGATGATGGTACGTGACTTCCAGATGGTCGTAGGAGCCGAGGCCCGCGACCAATTTCTGGAGATGACCGGCATTCTGCCCGACATTGTATGTGCCTGTGTGGGGGGCGGCTCCAACGCCATGGGCATGTTCCCGGCCTTCCTCGATGACCCGGTCGACATCTACGGCATTGAGCCCATGGGCAAGAGCGAACAGCTCGGCGACCACGCCGCCTCGATGAAATACGGCGAAGAAGGTATCATGCACGGCTTCAACAGCATCATGCTCAAGGATAATCAGGGCGAACCCGCCCCCGTTTATTCCATCGCCAGCGGCCTAGATTACCCCTCCGTCGGCCCCGAGCATGCCTACCTGCGTGACATCGGACGCGTGAAGTACGACGGCGTGACCGATGAAGAGGCGGTCGATGCCTTCTTCAAACTGAGCCGCTACGAGGGCATCATCCCCGCACTGGAAAGCTCCCACGCCGTAGCCTTTGCCATGCGCAAGGCCCGCGAGATGGGTACAGGCGCCATTCTGGCTAACTGCTCCGGCCGCGGCGATAAAGACGTTGACTACATCGCTGAGCACTACGGTTACGGCGAACAGTACAAGTTCTGAACACACCTGACCACATCATCTTACTCACCAGGCCCCGTCGCTCGTCCGACGGGGCTTTTTTTTGCGCCCGCTGTAACATGTCACTCAGCGTGTACAAAAAAGCAAAGTTTTGCATTGACTCCTCATGTAAAATTCGATATATTCATCCTAAGTGGTACCGACAATAACCGCCACTCCCGGTTTCTAACCTCATCTTACTCTCACATTATGTTCAGAAAAAAAGTTCTCACCGCTCTCTTCACAGCAGCAGTAGCCCTTACCCTCAATGCCTGCGGCAGCGGTGGCGGCGGCGACGATGTCCAGTACGCTGATGACAACATTGTCAAACGTTCCGAAGAGTATGGCTTCGCCCTGCTGGAAGGTCATTTCCATAGTGTCACTCTTCTCGGTTCGGAGACAGACTACATCAAGTCTCTTCAAATTAACCGCGACGGAGGTTACGTATTGACCGTTATCAATCTGGAATACGACCCCGAAAAGAATGAGGAGTTAAAAGAAGGAGAAACCCAAAAGACTCACTACGAAAGTCGCGGTATGCCTTGGCTTTACAAGAATGTAAGCAAAAACGTCTCCACGCTTGAACTGCGTAAAATGGTTTCCGAAACCAAACAACACATCGTTGACCACCTACTCACTATCACTTGGCTGAGCGAAACTCAACTTCAGGTTCATACATTTTATAAACACGAAAACAAGGAATATAATCGCTACCAAACGATGACCCTCATCGAAACGCCGGAGACTGCTCCGCTGACTTCTTCGATTGAGTAATGTTGTTCCTCTGATTTTCCACTTACCGCTCCTTCTCCCCACGGGAAGGAGCGGTTTTCTTATAGACAGAATGTAAGAGAAACAGGCTTAAAACTTGACCCAAGCCAACATCTGTGCCACAATAAAGGCGCATGAAGAAAGCCATTGTCAGAAAAGTAGACCAGATTTCCGTCTCTCATTTTTACGAGAGCTACCGGGGAGCGCTGGAGCTGGAGCTGCTCAACAGCCCTCTGGGCATGAGCCGCAAGATATTACAGCCCACCCTCAACCGCCCCGGTCTGGCACTGGCAGGGTTCTTCAGCTATTTCGCACACGAGCGCATACAGATATTCGGAGCGGCGGAAATGTCGTACCTGAGTTCCACTCTGAGGGGAGAAATGCGGGCTGAACGACTGCGCTGGCTGATGAAGGAAGATGTCCCCTGCCTCATCTTCTCACGCGGAGTGGAAGTTCCCGAGGATGTACTGCACCATGCAGATGACTACTCGGTATGCGTGTTCCGCTCGACCCTCCCCACCATGAAGCTGGTCAACAAGACGACCATCATTCTGGAGAATGAGTTTGCCGAGAGCACCTCGGTACATGGCTGCATGGTCGACGTGCGCGGCGTGGGGGTGCTCATCACCGGCAAGAGCGGCATCGGTAAGAGCGAAATTGCTCTCGGTCTTGTGGAACGCGGCTCCTCACTGGTGGCAGATGACATGGTGCGCATCCGCAACATCAGCGGTGAGCTGGTGGCGACCTCACCGCAACTGAGCAGCGGCTTTATCGAGATTCGCGGCATCGGCATCATCAATGTCACCAACCTCTTCGGGCTCAAAGCATACCGCCGACAAAAAGAAGTCAATCTCGTTATCAACCTGACGGACGGCGTCATGAGTGACATGGAGCGCTTGGGACTCACACGACAGACAACCAACATTCTGGGTGTGGAAATTGAGCGCCTCAATCTACCGGTAGCCCCCGGTCGAGATATGACCCGTCTGGTTGAAGTGGCAGCTCTCGGGCAATACCTGCGTGAGAGCGGATATGACATGGCCGGCGAGTTCAACAAGCGCCTGCACAACGAAATCAAAATGCGTAAAAATCTCCGGGTAAGCTCCGGCAATGACTGATATGACCACCCTCACCTCCATCACAGAACTGCTCGACTCAACCCTGCGCGTAGCTGATATTAAAGATGCGCCGATGGCGCTCAACGGCTTACAGGTCGAAAACAACGGCACGGTCACCAAAGTGGCCTTGGCTGTTGACGGCTCGCAAAAAAACATAGACGATGCCATAGCCGCCGGCGCGGACCTACTCATTCTCCACCACGGCATCTACTGGTGCGGGCTTCGCCCCATGACCGGCTGGTTCCGCAAAAAAATCCTCACCTGCCTGGAGCACAATCTTGCCGTCTACGGAGCCCACTTACCACTCGATATGCACCCGGAGCTGGGCAACAACGCTGAAATCGCCCGAGCACTCGGTCTGCAGGATTGCCGCCCGGAAGTAGACTACCACGGCACCCTCATCGGACAGAGCGGTGAGTTCCCCGGAACAGTTCGGGAACTGAAAGAGAAATATGCCGACATCTGCGGATGCCCCGTTACAGGTCACATCTGCAACGAAGAAGAACCGGCCGGACGGGTGGCAGTCTGTTCCGGCGGTGCCGGTGATGTCATCTACCAAATGCACGAAAAAGGATATCGGACCTACCTGACCGGGGAGGAAAATCACTGGGTGACCAATGCCGCAGCCGACATGAACATGAACATACTCTTTGCCGGGCACTACGCGACCGAGACCTTCGGGGTCAAAGCCCTGGGCAGACTCCTCGATGAGCGTTTCAATCTGCCGACAGTATTCATCGACAACCCCACCGGCATGTAAATCATCATGCTCATCATTGCTGAAGACTCCATCGGCGCACGCCTCGACCAGTTCCTTGCAGCCCAACTGCCGGAACTTTCGCGCGCGCGCATACAAGCTCTTATAAAAGCCGGGGAAGTAACCGTCAACGGACGAGCCACCAAGGCAAAAACCCCCGTGGAGCTCGGCATGCGCATAGATGTCAACATCCCGGAGCCCGAACCGGCGGAAGCTCAGCCGCAGGACATCCCCATATCCGTACTCTACGAAGACCGCGATGTCATCGTTATTGACAAGGATAGCGGCATGGTCGTACACCCGGCTGCAGGCAACCCCGACGGAACCTTGGTCAACGCCGTGCTCTACCATTGCGGTGACCTCTCCGGTATAGGCGGCGTGGAACGCCCCGGAATTGTTCACCGACTCGATAAGGACACGAGCGGCTGCATCGTCGTGGCCAAAAACGATGCCGCGCACCTCTCCCTCACCACGCAATTTGCCGAGCGCGACACGTCCAAAATCTATCTGGCTGTCGTTCAGGGCTGCCCGAAAAATCCGGAAGGCACGGTTTTCACCAACATCGGCCGCCATCCGGTCAATCGTTTGAAGATGACCGTGGTCAATCCGGGCTCCGGCAAACCGGCTATTACTGACTACAAAGTCTTACGCCACGACCCTTCAACGAACTCCAGTCTGGTCATGTGTACCCTGCACACCGGGCGTACGCACCAAATCCGCGTACACATGCTCCACCTCGGACACCCGCTCATAGGTGACCCCATCTATGCCCACCCGCAAAAGCAGAAGGCCCGCCCCGGTCGGCTCATGCTCCATGCCTGGCGATTGGCGTTCAATCATCCGGCCGACAATCGACGGGTTGCCTTCCAAGCGCCCATCCCCCCGGAGTACACGCCTTGGCTCATCGACACCGAACTGCCGGAATGGGCCGAAAGTCACGCTCTCATCCGCCCCGAGGCCTGATATAACATTTTTTCGCTTTTCTGCCGACGCCGGAACGTGGTAATTAGTCAGTACCTATGACTAAAACCACACTTACAACAGACAAAGGCCCCGTCGCACCCGACACACGGAAACTTTTACTCCAATTCATCGCTCTGCTCTCATCGACGCAAAGCGGCAAAACCCTGCTCAGGGATTTAAGAGAACTGTTAAAAGAAGAGCGAGTACCTTTCACGGCACCCCCTGATTGCAGCCTGAGCGAAAAAGAAATTACCTTCGAGCAGGCTGTACTCGCAAGCCTGCATGCTCGCAAACATCGGCGTCCCAGTACTCTGGCCGACCTCCGCTCATACGCCATACGCCTGATAAAGTTCACGGACTGGAAAGAGCGACCGCTCAGGAGCATCACCCGTCAGGAATGCCGACAACTGCTCAATAGCCGCTTCGGCAGAAGTGCCCACATCTACGGTAAGGCCAAAAACATACTCCACAGCATTTTTGCATACAGTCAACGTCAGGGCTGGTGCGAGAAAAACCCCATCGATGGAATTGAAAATCGCATCATCATCGAAGATACAATCAACATTCTTACAATCAAAGAAATACGAAAAATCATGAAAACCCTGTGCCTGAAAGAGCTCGACGACATGAGCTACGCCGTTCGCCTGATGTTATGGTGCGGGGTCCGCCCGGGAGAAGTTCAGCGCCTACGCTGGCGCGACATTGACCGGAGAGAAAATGTCGTCTATGTAGACGGACGGGCGAGCAAAACCGGCGGAGCCCGAGCCATTCCGCTACGAGGGGGAGCAATCTGCCTCAAGTACGTCAACCTCCCCGAACATCATTTCATCGCACCGCGAAACTGGGCCAGACAATGGAGACGATTACGCCGAAAAGCAGGATTTCATCACTGGCAGCGCGACGCTCTGCGCCACACATTCGCCAGCTATCACCTCAAAAATTTCCACAATCTTTATCTCTTGCAGGAAGAAATGGGGCACCGCGACTCATCGCTCCTACGCACCCGCTACCTCAACCTGCGCAATATCACCACCCATGCCGCTCACGCTTTCTTTCGCATGGAATAAATAGTTTGCCCTCCCTGCAAAGCACTTGCCATCCCCCTCGACTCGGGGGGATGGCAAGTACATTTCCATGATAACAACATTTCGCAGGTTCAGGCCTGCGCTTCGGGCATAAGCTCCGTCAGCAGGCCCTCAATATCAGTCTTGCGCGACTCACGAGTGGCGAGGTTCTTCAGTTCCAGATCAGGGTATTCACTGCCGACGATGACGGCGTAGGTCGCACCAATCTT
Organism: Akkermansia sp.; assembly: GCA_030535875.1. GTDB lineage: Bacteria > Verrucomicrobiota > Verrucomicrobiia > Verrucomicrobiales > Akkermansiaceae > Akkermansia. Next base: position 33,763 of record JAUNRC010000006.1, read on the forward strand.
TTCAGCGCGTTTGAGTTGATTACCCATCTTAGCAGGCGAGAGAGGAAGGTCCACGCGCACCCCGGCATCGCGCAGAGACGAGGCAAGAGCGAGCATCTGCGGGCGCATCTCAGCAGCAGCCAGCACCAGACATACGTCACAGGCATCGGGCTTAACGGCGGCATCGCGCAATGCGCGAGCTGCGGGACATGCCTCGATTAAGTGAGCGATAACGGCATCGCCCATGGCAAAGCCGGTGGCCGGCATATCGACCGCACCGTTTGAAAGAGTGGCTACCAAGCCATTATAACGACCGCCGCCGGCAATGGCTCGCAGGCTGTGGCCCTTGTCAAATATCTCAAAGACCAGTCCGGTGTAGTACGCAAGGCCACGCACCACATAAAGATCCAACTTCACGTAATCGGCCAGGCCGCGAGCCTTCAGCTCCTCCAGTACGGCCTCGTAGCGGGGAGAACACCCGGCAGGCGGATTTTGAATGAAAGCCTCAAGGTCGGCACGCTTCATACCGAAGGCATCGAGCTTTTCCTGGCACACCTCGGGTCTGTCGCGCTCGAACTTGTCGATAATCGCCAGAAAATCGCCGGTCTTTTCCTCCGGCACACCATGCTCAGCCGCATAGCGCAGCCATACTTCGCGGTCCGACACGCGTACTACAAAATCATCCGACGTAAATCCGAACTCACGCATACAGTCAATGGCAAGGGCTATCAACTCGGCATCGGACCCCTCACCGGCCTCCCCGAGAATATCGGCATTGAACTGCACGAACTCACGCAAGCGGCCTTTCTGGGGTTTTTCGTAACGGAAGCAAGAGCCAATCTCGAACCACTTGAGCGGTTTGGTATATTCGCGCTGGTAAGCAGCAGCTATACGGCCGAGCGAGGCCGTCAATTCCGGGCGAACCGTCACGTCGCGCTCACCTTGGTCCACAAAACGGAAAAGCTGGGTGGGCAATTCACCGCCGGACTTTTTGAGGTAGAGCTCAGTAGCCTCCAAAGTGGGTGCCTCCCACTCCACAAAACCGTAACGATGCGCCACCTTGCGCCATGTTCCGAACAAATAGGCGCGGAGGGCAAACTCCTGAGGTGCAAAATCGCGAAATCCGGTAAGGGGCTGAAATCTGGCGTCTGGCATAACATTAAAATGGTAAGAGGTGCGCTATTATACGCACGCGCGGCAAGCTGTCAATACCAAATAGACTCCGCCGGAACATCAAGACATGATTTTCACTTGCCATGCCGGAGGCGCAGAGATAGAATGACAGGCAGCCGCAAAACGAACATGAAGCCGTTTTTCCTCATCACCAGCATGCTCCTTCTGGGTGCCCTCCTGGCTCCGGCAGCTCTCGCAGCCTCGAACCACAAACTCAAGCGCACGGACAAGCAGACCAAGCACAAGCGCTCCGTCCGCAAAAAATCGGCTTCGGCTCAGCGACCGAACCTGCCTCCGCCCAACAGCGAATTCTCCGTTCTCTCCGCACCTCAGGGGCACCCCGACAGTTATAAACTCTTCATTGATAAACTCAATGAACAGGTCAAGGCCAATGAAATGGATACCTGCACCGCCATGACCGTAGCCCTGACGGCGACCGGCGATGAATTCTGTCTGGAACAATGGATGGAAAAGGCCGCAGCCGACGGCAATGCCGTGGCTCTCCACTACATGGGAATGACCGCCGCAGCCAAAAACTCTTCCCCGGAAATCCGCTACGTCAGTCACGAAGAACGTCAGGCTCTGCTCAGCAGACAACGCCACCGCGCACAACAGGCAGCCGGCTGGCTCAAACGCGCAGCGGACCTCCGCTATGTACCGGCTATGCTGGATTACAGCGTTTTCCTGCGAAACGGCATCGGCGTAGCGAAAAATGAGCTAGCAGCCAATCGGCTCCTGCTCGAAGCCGGCAAAACCGGCAATCTCGAGACCCGCTTCACTTGGCTCTTGCAGGAAGGGCGCCTCATGAGTTGGGCTGACCGCGAACGCCCGGAAGTGGCAGCGGAAATCGAACGGGGCAATCACCATGTCATCTACCGCCTCAGCCAGTTTGCACCGGACTCCCGTACCCAGTTGGAATGGCTACAAAAAGCCATCGGCAAAGGCAATGGTGCAGCAGCCTACTCCCTCTCTGCCGTCATGAACAAAACCGCCCCCGCCGAGAGCCTCAAGCTACTCAAGGCCGCCGTTTCCATGCACGACTCTTCCGCCATGTATGTTTACGGCTCATTCCTTGCCAGCGAGCCCGGGGATTACCACAAACAGACCGGACTGGAACAAAATGTCGAACTCGGCGTTGCCATGCTCCGACTCTCGGCCATGATGGGCAATTCTCAGAGCAGACGTACCCTCGCCAAATGTTACTACCGCGGTGAGTTCGGAATCCCCCGCGACCTGAGCAAGTGCTACGCTCACCTCAAATGGCTCAACAGCGCACAGCGCGACCCCATTTCACTCGCAGCTCAAGGCTTCATGCTCCTCACCGGCGAAGGTGTGCAGCAGGACATCAATACAGGTCTGCGCTACATTAACCTTGCAGCCAAGGCCAATTACAGCTTTGCTGCCACCATGCTCGCCTACGCCCGCTACAAGGGCATCGGCATGCCGCAGGATACCGCGCTCGCCGTAGAAATGTTGCAGGAGTCCGCCGCCGCAGGCTTCGCTCACGCCTATGTTTACATCGCGTTCCTGACCGCTAAGGGACTGCACGGCGACAAACCCGATATGAACGAAGCCAAGCGCTACATCAATATCGCCGCCCTCAATCTCGGCGAGAGTGCTCAACTTTTCTTCGACCAGCTCATGGAGGAAAAAGATTGGGAACTCGCCCCCTTCCCGCTTGAGAAAAAATCAAATTTTTAACTGTTTAGCTTTTCTTAACTTATCACAAGATAAAGTGTAGATACAGCTTATTTTCATACCACATATTGCGATAAGAAGCATAAGCGACATATTTTCACGGTTCCGACACCTCAAAAAAAGGGCTTGTCAAGCCGATGAAGTATGTGTTAAACTGCCGCCCGTAACGTATATTGCCCCCTCTCAGAGGAGCAACTGCACATCTTAAAGAAACGCCAATAATGACGAGAACAGCAAAGCTCTTTGCTGTGAGCGTACTTTCCGTACTCACAGCATTCAACCTCTGCGCTACGCGCGCGGAGGCAGCTACGGGAGTGAGCAAAGGGTTCATCATGCCCACAGCTCCCTCTCCTTCAGCCAGGCCCAATCCCCGACTTCCCAAGCTCGGCCGCGACAAGCATGGCATGCCGCTCTACCATCCCGCTCAGCTCAACCGTGTGGTACGCACAACGGCCTACACTCACACGGAGAGCGACCACATCGGTTATGGTCCCCGCAACGCCATCGGCACTTCTCTGAAATACACCGATCAGGTACGCAGCGCCGCTGCCGACTGGTCCGTCTACCCGCTGGGAACACGTTTCAAGATTAAAGGCCAGCCCTACATTTACGTTGTGGACGACTACGGCAGTGCTCTGGTCGGCACCGGCACGATTGACATTTACCAGCCCACGAAAGAGCTCATGCGCAAATGGGGTCGTCGCGTGGTGGAGATTCAGGTCATTCAATGGGGCTCATCCCAGTTGAGCATGCGTACCCTGCAAGGTCGCACCGGCTACCGCCATTGCGCCAAGATGCAGGCCTCGCTCAAGCAACAGAATCGCCACCGCAAAACAGCTAAGCGCTGATTGCTCCGCCTCATTTTCCTTTTGACCGAACGCCCCGCAAGTGATAAAGCTGCGGGGCGTTCTCTTCTTCTGCGAGGGCGCCACCTCAAGCCGATTATTTTGAAGAAACAGTACGAATTAAGGCTTGAAAAAAACGAAGATATGGTGTATAAGGCGCGCATGTCAACGTCCATACGCACACGTTTCGCACCGTCCCCGACGGGCTATCTTCACATCGGCGGAGCACGCACCGCTCTGTTCAACTATCTCTTTGCCCGCAAAATGGGAGGTACTTTCATCCTGCGCATTGAAGATACCGATCAGGAACGACATGTGGAAGATGCCATGAAGGCCATTTTCACCGGCATGAGCTGGCTGGGACTGGATTGGGATGAAGGCGAAGGCAAGGGCGGCCCCTGTGAGCCGTACTTCCAAAGTCAGCGCAAGGACATTTACGACCGCTACTTCAACAAGCTTGTGGAGATGGGTCGAGTGTACGAGTGCCCCGCTCCCAACAAGCGCGACAAGAACGGCGATGAAATTCCCGGTACCGGCGAGGGAACGGTATGGCGCTTCCGCTTCAAGCGCGACGGCGTGATGACCCTCAATGACTTGGTATGCGGCGAAATTTCCGTTGACTACACCAACGAGGAAAACACCCCCGACATGGTGGTTAAGCGTACGGACGGCTCCTACATCTTCCATCTCGTCAATGTTGTTGATGACATCGAAATGAAAATTTCGCACGTCATTCGCGGTGAGGACCACATCATGAACACCTTTAAGCACCTTCAGCTTTTCGATGCCTTCGGTGTGGAGCCCCCCATCTATGCTCACATCCCGCTTATTCAGAACCCCGACGGCTCCAAGATGAGCAAGCGCGACGTAGGAGCCCAGCTCGGCAACTACCCGGAAGAGGGTTTCCTGCCCGATGCCGTCATCAACTTCATTGCTCTGCTCGGTTGGAGCAGCAAGAGCGACAACGAGATTTTCAGCAAAGAAGAGCTCATCAACCTCTTCTCGCTCGAAAATGTGAACCGCGCTGCAGCCAAGTTCGACATCACCAAGTGCAAATGGATGAACCAGCAGCACATCATGCGTCTGCCCGCTGAGAAGTTCATCGAACTGACCATGCCCTTCTGCACCGCCGCAGGGCTGGAAGATACCGCGCAACTCCGCGAACTACTCCCCGCCGTTCAGACCAAGATTCAGCTCCTCAGCGAAGCCCCGTCCTGGGTCAAATGGCTGCAGGTGCTGGAGTACGAGCCGGAAAACATGGCCAAGTTGCAGGACAACGCCCGCGAGATGCTCAACCGCCTCGTGGAGGCCTTCAACGGCATCGAAACATGGAGCGGCGAGGCCGCCTTTCAGGTCATCAAGCCGTTGGCCAAGGAAAACGGCGTGAAAGTAGGAGCCATGATGTTCCCGCTGCGCATGGCGCTGACCGGCACGCACGCCGGTCCCGGAATCGACGTTATCATGCAGGTACTCGGCCGAGATGAGGTACTGCGCCGCATCGCTGTCTTCCCCTGCTGACAGATGCAAGACTTTAACCGAGTCAGGGCGCGCCGGTCGCGCCCTGCTCTTTTTATCGCCCAGACGAACAGATATGCGCACCATCGACTTTGATTATCACCTGCCCGAAGAACTTATAGCCGACCGACCGTTACCCGACCGCGCCGCCAGCCGCATGCTCGTTGTTCACCGCGACACCGGTCTGATTGAGCACCGCCATTTCAGCGATATCCTCGAATATGTCCGGCCGGGTGACCACTTCGTTCTCAACAACACCAAGGTCGTTCCGGCGCGCTACTTCAGCAACGACGGCTCCATCGAACTCGTTCGCGCCGGACTGGCACAAGAACTTGTCTGGAAGTGCATGGTGCGCCCCGGTAAGAAGATGAAAGTCGGCCGTACCGTCCAAGTGGGAGATGCCACGGGAGTGGTGGAAAGCATCGACGACGAAGGCTACCGCTACATCCGCTGGGATAAGTACATCGACCCCGATATCTACGGAAGACTTGCCTTGCCCCACTACATGAACCGCGAGAGCGAGCCGGCCGACAAAGAGCGCTACCAAACCGTCTATGCCGAGCATGAGGGAGCCATCGCCGCCCCGACAGCAGGTCTGCACTTCACCCCGGAAATTCTCGCACAAGTTCCCCACAGCTTCGTTACTCTTCATGTGGGTGTAGGCACTTTCCGCCCCGTCAAAGCCGAGTTCATCGAAGACCACCACATGCACCGCGAGAGTTTCACCCTGCCCGCCGACACTGCCGAGGCCGTTGAAAAAGCCCGCCGAGTGCTTGCCGTAGGCACCACCAGCGTACGAGTACTCGAGACTCTCGCTACACGGCACGGGTGCCCTCTGCCCCCATGCAGTGGCGATACGGATATCTTCATTTATCCCGGCTATGAATATAAAGTCGTAGGCGGCCTGCTCACCAACTTCCATCTACCGCAAAGCACGCTCATCATGCTGGTATGCGCCTTTGCCGGCAAGGAGCTCATCATGGAGGCCTATCGACAGGCCGTTGAAGAGCGCTACCGCTTCTTCTCCTACGGTGACTGCATGCTGATACTCTGATTTTGAACAGCAACAGCCCCGCCCTGCAAGGTCCGTCCCGTGGCCGAGCAGATGGCGGGGTGTACTTCAACAGGTGCAAAGGCCGGCCCGATAAGCCCGCCGATTAGCGCCGCTGATTATTTCATCTCGGAACGACGAATTTCCTGCGAGAGTTTCATGGCACAGAAATCCGGGCCGCACATGGAGCAGAAATGAGCTTTCTTTGCCCCGGCATGCGGCAACGTGAGGTCATGATAAGCTCGGGCGCGGTGAGGATCGAGCGAGAGGTTGAACTGGTCCTCCCAACGGAACTCAAAACGAGCCTTGGCCAGAGCATTGTCTCGCAGTTGGGCACCGGGGTGCCCCTTGGCCAAATCCGCAGCGTGTGCCGCGAGCTTGTAGGTGACCACCCCTTCACGCACATCTTCACGGTCCGGCAGCCCCAGATGTTCCTTGCGGGTGACATAGCACAACATGGCACAACCTCGTTGGGCAATAAGAGCGCCGCCCAAGGCTCCGGTAATATGATCATAGCCGGGCGCAATATCCGTTGCGAGCGGTCCGAGAGTATAGAAGGGAGCCTCATAGCACCAATCGAGCTGCTTACGCATGTTCTCCGGCACAAGGTGGAGCGGCACATGCCCCGGGCCTTCATTCATGACCTGCACGCCTTTTGCCCAAGCAGCTCGGGTCAACTCACCCTGCACCTCCAGCTCCGCCAACTGGGCAAAGTCATTGGCATCGGCAATGGCACCGGGACGTAACCCGTCGCCGATGGAAATAGCAACATCGTAAGTTGCCAAAATATCACATATCTCATCCCAGTGCTCATAGAGGAAGTTTTCCTGCTGATGGAGCATCATCCACTTGGCAATAATAGAACCGCCACGCGACACAATACCGGCAGCCCGACGGGCGGTATGCGGCACGAAGCGCTTAAGCAGCGCGGCATGCACCGTCACATAGTCGACCCCCTGTTCAGCCTGTTCGATAAGCGTATCCCGAAAAACGGGCCAGCAAAGATGTTCCGCACGACCGCTGCATTTCTCAAGGCTCTGGTACATAGGCACCGTACCGATAGGAACCGGGCTGTTACGCAAAATCCACTCACGCGTCTTGTGAATATCCTTACCGGTCGAGAGGTCCATCACGGTATCGGCTCCCCAATGGATGGCCCAACGCAACTTTTCCACCTCTTCGGCAATGCCGGATGAGATAGCGGAATTGCCGATATTGGCGTTGATTTTACAAAGAAAGTTGCGCCCGATAATCATGGGCTCAGCCTCAGGATGATTGATATTGGCAGGAATAAGAGCCCGCCCGGCAGCAATCTCATCGCGCACAAACTCCGGGGTAAAAAATGCCGGCATGTGACCACCGCGCTGCACTTCAGCCGGGTGCTGATAATTCAGCTCCGCTCTACGAACCAATGACGAAGGGCCAAAGCCGGGCTGAGCCTCCAGCTCACTCGGACGAGGCATCCCCGTACCCAGTTCATCCAAAAATTGTTGAGCCGATTCCGGGCGTGACTTTTCGTGCGGAAAGGCATCGTAAACCGCCTTATATGCAGCCTCGCGACCTAAGTTCTCACGAATGGCAACATACTCCATCTCAGGAGTAATCACACCCTTGAGAGCGTAAGCTCGCTGAGTGGGCGGCGTACTCAAGTCAGCCGCTTGCAGAGCGCCGTTCTCGCTGCGCACCACATCCGCACGTCCCGCAATCCATGTTTCGCGCAGGCGCGGCAGTCCCTGTTCCTCATTGCCATGAAAATCATCATCTCCCCAAGGCCCCGAGCAATCGTAAACTCTCACCGGTTCATTCTTCTCCGTCGTCCCGTCAGGAAAAAGAGAATCCTCCAACACAACCTCTCTCATCGCCACCTTAATATCAGGGAACAACTTACCGTTAACATACACACGCCGCGAACCCGGATATTTCAATTCCTGTGTTTTCATGGCGCCATCATACCATCATACCCGCCCGCTGAAAAGCGAAAATAAATTGACTAACAAAAAAAAGTTCAGATGTCATGATATGGCAATTTTGATGCTTGCCAGACAGGGGTTCTATATGCTATGCTGCTGACATGGTACGTTTATGCCACCAGATTTTCTTCCTGACGATTGCCTTATTTTTCACCTTAGGCAGCGTGTCGTGCGCGGGAGTCACCATGGCTCAGAAGACAGCCGACGGCAAATGGGCCCTCGTTCCGCTGGCCGACGGATTCGATTTCCCCGTCGGCAAACCTAACGGCGACGGCTACTACAAAGCCCGCGGTCTGCGCCTGAAAACGCCGCGTCACTTAGGAGAAGACTGGAACGGCAACGGAGGCGGCAACTCCGATTTGGGCGACCCCGTCTACACCATCGGGCATGGTCTGGTGACATACGCAGCCGATGCCCGCGGTCGCTGGGGCAAGGTTGTCATCGTTCGCCACGCCTTCCGCGAACCCAAGAGCGGCCGTGTACTCTGCTGCCAAACGCTCTACGCACACCTCGACCGCATCGATGTCCAACTCGGTCAGCTTGTGCAGCGCGGCGATATGGTCGGCACCATCGGCACCAACCGCGGCATGTTCCCTGCTCACCTTCACGCAGAGCTACACTTCAACATCCTTGTCAACTGCGGTCAGCAGGGCATCCCTAAGACAGCAAAGAATTACGGCAATCTGACGGCCTTCATCAATCACTATCGTCGTCTGCAGCCTGAGAAAAAATACGTTAAGCTGCCCATCGGCTGCTTCCTTCCCTACAAGGACACGGAGGGTCTGTGATGAAACTCTGTCTCTTCGGCGGATCGTTTGATCCCGTCCATTGCGGACATTTAGCCATTGCCGAGGCTGCCGTACAGCAGGTCGGCATAGAGAAGGTGCTTTTTCTGCCGGCGGCACGCTCTCCGTTTAAGACGGAGCATCAGCACGAGTTCAGCGATGAAGAACGTTTGGCGATGCTCCGAGCAGCTACGGCAGAGTTCCCATGGGCCGAAACCAGCGATATGGACCTCAGACTACCTCCGCCAAGCTGGAGTTGGCGCCTTGTGGAGCACTGCAAAGAAGAATATCCCACAGCAAAGTTGTACTGGCTGATGGGAACCGACCAGTGGGAACAACTGCACCGCTGGGCTCGCTACGATTACCTCACAGCAGAACTCACTTTCATCGTCTACCACCGAGGAACAGCCCCACAGCCACGACCGGGAGTTCATTCCCACTTTATTAAGGGGCACCACCCGGCCTCCTCTTCTGCCATCCGCGCTGCACTCAGCGAAGGTTTGCCCCTTTCGGACGACTGGCTCCCCCCTGTCGTGAAAAATCTCATTTCTCAATTTCATAAAAAATCATAAGCAGTGCGACACGCTGCAATTTCGTACTTGCGAGAGGGGCGCATTCATGCTAAACTCAAGGCATGAACATTGCACGATTTCTGACAATCGCAACGACCCTGCTCGCCGGAACGGTACAGGCCCAGTTCGAAGGACTGCCTTTCGGCCCCGCTGTAGGTGCTCAACAGGAGCCGCTCCTGAGCGTAAGCGCCAAGGCGAGCGTGGGCCGCTACAAGACAGACACACCTTTCTACATCGCGCTCTCAGCCGTCATTCCGGAGCCCTTTCATGCCTACTTCCGCAACCCGGCCACCGTGGGTGACCCCATGACAGCCGAGCTGAAAGCACCCGAAGGATTTACCATTGAAGGTCCCTACTGGCAGTTACCGGATCGCCATGAAGGTATGCTGGGCGTGGCATACAGCTACAACACGCCCGTTATCGTATGGAAAGTCACCCCTACGGCAACAGCTCCTCAGCAGGCAGACTTCACCGTCAGCGCTACGGCACAGACCTGCTCCGACACCGGTTGCAATCCGCACGAAACGCGCGAGGCCACCATCAATCTGAGTGTCGGTGACGGCGCTGCTTCCCCCGAATGGACAGGTGAAGAGAAAAAAGTGGAAGTTCTCGGCGACACGCCCGCCACCATCACCGCCACTCAAAGCGGCGAGACTGTGGTGCTGAACTTCACTGCGGACGGAGAAGTCCGAACCGCATACTTCTTCTCGGATGATAACTCCATCAATCCCACCGCTGCACAGACACTCAGCAAGACGGACACAGGCTATTCCCTCACCTTGCAGCGCAACGACAACAAGGACAGCATGTTCCCCGTGGCGGATGAATCGCTGGTCGGCAAAGATTTGACAAAGCTCAAAGGATTGCTCTCCTTCGGTGATAAGCACTGCACCGTCAACGTAAACTTTGCGGCAACAACTCCTGCAAGCACAACCGGTGCAGGCACAAGCGAACAAACGACCACCGAGCAAGCCCCCGAGCAACCGAGCGCACAAAGCGATGTTCCGACCGGTATTGCCGGGATATGCGGCTATCTCTTCCTCGGCGGCCTCATTCTCAACCTCATGCCCTGCGTGTTCCCCGTCATCGGCCTCAAGATTATGAGCTTTGTCGAACTGGGCGGAGGTGAGCGCCGCAAGGTGTTCATGCACTCACTCATCTTTGTGATTGGCATACTGGTTTCTTTCTGGGTACTGGCAGCGGCCCTTATCGTTGTCTCGAATCTGGAAGTTCTGGCCGACACGCATTGGAGCCAATGGTTGCAGACGCTCTGGAACGATGCCGGCTCCGACACCCGCAGTTGGGCTGTCTGGATGCAGAATGAATGGATAGTGTACGCCATCATGCTACTGCTGCTCGTGCTGGGATTGAGCATGTTCGGTCTGTTTGAAATCGGCGTAGGTGCCACGTCCGCCGGTCAGGGGCTCCAGCAGAAGAAAGGTTTGTTGGGCTCCTTCTTCCAAGGTCTGCTGGTCACGGTAGTAGCCACTCCGTGCAGTGCTCCCTTCCTGGGTGCTGCCATGCCCGCTGCCATGTCGCTACCGGGTGCATGGATGATTCTCGCTCTCACCTTCATGGCTCTGGGACTTGCCTTCCCCTACATTATCATGGGAGCTTTCCCCTCGCTGGTGAACATTCTCCCGCGCCCCGGCGCATGGATGGAATCCCTCAAGCAGGGACTTTCCTTCCTGCTCTTTGCCGCCGCTGCATGGATGCTGGATGTCTACCTCGCATTCTTACCCGAGGAGTACAGCGTGGAGCAGCCGTGGATTCTTATGTCGCTGGTGGTATTCTGCTCCGCCTTCTGGGTCTACGGCCGATGGTGCCCGATGTACAAGAGCAAGACCAGCCGCGTGGTCGGCTTTATCATCGCCATCCTGCTGGTAGCGCTCGGTGTGTGGGGCTCCATGCCGCGACCGGCTACCGAGGCTCCTGCCACCCCGGCTACAACAAGTACCGAAGAGGGCTATGTGATTGCCGCAGGTGAGCACCCCACATGGAACCCTTGGAGCAAGGCTCTTATGGAAAAAGCCCTTGCCGACGGCAATGCCGTATACGTCGACTTTACCGCCAAGTGGTGTGCCACTTGTCAGGCTAATAAGAAAGTCGCCTACACCGCCGAAGTCTGCAAGCTCTTTGAAGAGGGAGAGGTCGTGCTCATGCGCGCCGACAAGACACGCCCGAACGCCGAGATTGATGCCGAGATGCGCCGACTGAACCGCTCTTCCGTCCCGGTAAATGTGCTCTATGTTCCGGATGAAGAGCCGGCCATCACCACCGAACTTCTCACGCCCGCCTACATGGAGTCATTCCTGTGCGAGAAACTCGGGCTGGAGAAATAATCCAACAGGCCCAATTCATTGATGAAAAACCTGCGGGGGCATCCGTTCCCGCAGGTTTTCTGTAAATCAATAAGATAAAAAAAACGGCAGGAAAACTTACCCCTCCTGCAAAGCCTTCAACAAATGCCGCAAGGAAGGCAGGCGATACTGTGCTCGGCTCAGATTACAACTCTCAGTCATGCGATTGGGAATAGCCACACAGGCAATGCCGGCATTCCCGGCTGAGATGGTTCCGTTTTCCGAATCTTCCACGATTAAACAATCCTCTTTTGCTAATTGCAGGCACTGCTGTGCCGCCAGAAAAAGCGCAGGATTCGGTTTAACGGCATACCCATCCGTACGGGTGAACACGCCGTCAAATCGCTCATATACACCTAATCGCTCCAGCCAACCCTGAACCCAGCGCCGGGATGAAGAGCTGGCTACCGTCAGTCCTATGCCCTGCTCCTTACACCAATCCAAAAGCTCCAAGGCACCATCCATCAGCCCGCTGCGCGCGAGATCTGCCTCGAGTACCGCTTGTCGCGCCGGTGTTTCGACCTCCCAATCGTATTTCTTGCCGGTCAGTTTCTCAAGATGTTCAGCAGGGTTCCAGTGCGAATAACCCGCCCCCAGACAAGGAGAATACGTCGCGATGGAAATTTCCTGACCTTCACGGGCATACAGTTGAACCCATGATTGATAAATAGCCCACTCGGTATCTACCAATACGCCGTCAAAGTCAAAAATAATTCCCTTGGGCTGCCTCATGCCTCACCCTTCAATTTAGCTTGCACCCACTCCTTAAAGGAACGATGTGCAAGGTTATTGCGGAATATCCAGATAGCAATGATGGTGTAGAGCACGTTCGGAATCCATGCGCTTATCCAAGCCTGAATGATACCGGCCTCACCCAATGAGGGAAACACGCGGTAGAGGAACAACATGAAGGCAGCCAGAATAACGGCTATACCAATGCCCTTCATCGTGCCGCGACGCTGGAATGTCACCGAACTGGGTATGGCCAGCAGCACCAGCACCAGACAGCTAAAGACCTTAGCTATGCGAACATGCCACTCCGTGCGCTTTTTACAGCGATCCTCACGAGTACCGGCACCGGAAGCAATGTACTCATAGAGCATCGATGTTCCCATGGCATCTATTCGACCGCCGGCTCCCGGACTGATAATCTGGTAGGGTTTTTCGCCGAACTCACAAAGCAACTCATCCTTATAAACATCATCGTCAGGCCGCACATTAGCGGGAGCAATCTTGCGAATGTAAACATCGCGCAGCGTCCAAGTGGCCTCCTGCTTATTCCATGTAGCGGAGGCCGCAATATACTGGCAGCTCAGGCGCGCGGCATCATCAAACTGTTCGATGACAAGGTTGTGCATGGGAGCACCGGGATTGTTAATGGGTGCCGGTTTTCCGACACGCCATATACGATTGTAAGCCTCGCTCTTGTAAATGAGCGCGGCCGGAGCATCATCACCCGAGGCGTTACGCTTAAGAATCATCTCTCGGTACATCGACCCGTTAGGTGCCCAGTGGAAACCGAATATACCATAAATCATCGAGACCAGCACAGAGAAGAAGAACACCGGTAGGCACAGGCGCAACAGGGAACGCCCGGACTGCATCATACCGGTAATCTCGCATGTTCCTGAAAGCTTGCTCAGGCACCACATCGTACCCATCATCAGGGTATAGGGCAAAATCTGATAGAGGAACATCGGCAACTGCGAGGCATAGAAGCGCAGTGCCTGTACCACCGGGTCGTCAAATCGGGTACGGAAACGCTCCATGTTGTCCGTAAAGTCGGCCAAAATGTAGATAAGCAGCAATATGAGCGTACACATCAGGAAATAACTGATGAAGTTACGGCTCATATAGCGATCCATCGTTCCCATAAAGGCATAACCGACCGCTCCGATAAATGGCATGTAGCAAAGCAAGCCAAGGAAAACCGGGCGGCACATCTGCTCTAAGGGATATGTGGAAGGCATGCCCGGCACTTCCCACTGCATCTGTTCCAGCTCAGCCGGGACGAGATACATGGCAAGCAAAGTCCCCAACACAAAAAACACAACCAAGGGCATGCCGCGCTGTATGATATTCTTCACGTTATATCTCCTTCCGTACTGAATATCAACATCCTTTACCAAGTCGCTCCGCCAGATATTCAGGCAGCTTGGCTTCGATAATCGCAGCCTGAGCACTCGCGATATCGTAATTTACACGTTTGATGATAACGAGGTTAGCATCCGAATCATACACGCCGTAACTGGCGCGGGGGTCATTATCTCGCGGTTGGCCGACCGAACCGACATTGATGCAATACTTATAACCGGCCACAGGCTGAATCTCCGCATAGCCCTCCATCACAAGATTGTGCAACACATCGTAGTCCTCCGCAGCCGCACGACCATTCCACATGTATACTTTAGGTACATGAGAATGCCCGTTAAAGCAGAGCTGGGAGAATTGGCGGGTAAAGCTGCCCGCGGCATCATTGGCATTCACAATATAGCTCCATGCCTTCGGCTGGTCAAGAGTGGAATGAACAATGGTAAAAGAGTTCTGAGTCGCGCCATAGGGACGCACGATACGCTGGTACTGAAGGCGAGACAACCAACGGCGCTGCTCATCACTAAGCTGATCATACGTCCACTCCATTGCCAGTCGGGCAATGGGATTCATCTTAGCGCCGGAGGGATTGGCAACTTCTTCATCGTGGTTCCCCTTCACTACGGGACACTCTAACTGACGAATGTAATCAAGACATGCTCCCGGGAATGCATTGTAACCGACGATATCCCCCAGACACACCACCTCCGTGCAGCGCTCCACATTAAACGCATCCTCCATCACGGCACATAAGGCGTGATAATTTGCGTGAATATCACTGATGACAGCAGTTCTTGACATCTTTTACTCGGGTATTTATAGCATAATTCCTTCCTACTTGCAAGGCTATTTTGTACTTCAGCACGACAGAAGAGCCATTCTGCGAAAAAAACTCACATTTCAAACGGCCCCAAACAGGCAGCGAGCGCTATCGGCAAACCGGAATCCACAATAGCCTGCTGCGCCGCTTGCACGTCATACGCCACGCGTTTCAACCGCACGAGGCCCTCCGCAGTATCGTACACAGCATAGCAGGCATCCATCACCGCTCCGCGAGGCTGCCCGACGGAACCGACATTGATGCAGTACTTACACCCGGACTGAATTTTAATATCGACTGAACCGTTCATCAAAATTTCCTCGGTAACACAAGGAAGTTCGCTGACCCCCTGCCGCTCGGAAATATAGACCGCCGGGCTGTGAGTATGACCGCAAAAAGCCACATTTGCAAACTGTCGGGCCATGCTGTGTACGGCATCGGAACATGAGGCAATCTTATTCCAACTACGGGGTTGGTCCAGCGAAGAGTGAGTCACGATGAAAGGACTACCCTTACCATCCTCCGGTCTGACAATTCTCTGATACGGCAGGGAAGCCATCCATCGGAGCTGTTCCTCAGTTACTTTTTCACGAGTCCATTGCAGAGAGGCCTCCGCCAGCGGGTCGATATTAGAAAACTCCATATCCAAGAGGAGCTGCTCATGACGCCCCTTCACCACGATGCAATTCAACTCCCGAAAATAGTCCAGACACTCCAGAGGATGGGCATTGAACCCCACGATATCCCCTAAACAGGCTATCTCTGTACAGTTCTCTACGGAATGAGCATCTTCCGCTACCGCACAAAGGGCATGATAATTAGCATGAACATCACTCAGAATTGCTACTCGTGACATGTTCACAGCTTAACATGTTCCGAACGTCAACTCAAGCATTTTGTTAAGAATTCCGAAAAATTACCATTTTTTGTACGCCGACACAAGCACCACACAAAAAGAAGGGATAATCAGGCGCGTAGATGGTTTTCGAACTGACGGAACTGAATAGCCTCGAAAATATCATTATCGGTCGGGGTTTCATGCGCGGCCAAATCGGCAATGGTACGAGCCACACGCAAGATGCGGTCGAAAGCCCGAGCGGAGAGACCGAACTGTTCAACCGCCTGCAAAAGCATGTCTTGCTGCCCTGCCGTCAGGGGACAATAACGGCGCAAGTCACGACCGGAAAGGCGGGCATTGCAATGCACACCGGTTGCGGCATAGCGCCGAAGCTGGCGCTCGCGAGCCGCCACCACTCGCTCTCGGATAACAGTACTACTCTCACCATCGGGCTTAGTCAGCAATCCGGCCGGATCTACCGGCGGCACTTCGATTATCATGTCGAAACGGTCCAACAAGGGGCCGGAAATCTTACGGCGGTAGCGATCTATCGCGGCATGATTGCAACGGCAGTTATGTCGAGGATCGCCCAGATAACCGCAGGGACAGGGATTCATTGCTGCCACCAGCATGAAATCGCAGGGGAAGTCCATACTACCCGACGCGCGTGAAATAGTCACCATACCGCTCTCCAAGGGCTGACGAAGTGTCTCGAGCGTTCTGCGAGAGAACTCCGGGAGCTCATCCAGAAAGAGTACACCATGATGAGCGAGCGATATTTCTCCGGGGGTAATGGAAGTCCCGCCGCCCATCAGACCGACATCCGAGATGGTATGGTGCGGAGCGCGGTACGGTCGCGAGCGCAGCAGTCCGCTGTTGCGCGGCAACATTCCGCAAACTGAATGAATTTTACTGGCCTCGAGGGCTTCCTCACGGGTCAGAGGCGGCAAAATAGTGGGCAATCGCCGCGAAAGCATACTCTTACCGCTGCCGGGACTCCCGCACAACAAAAGATTATGACCACCGGCCGCAGCAATTTCCATGGCACGGCGCGCATAAGGCTGCCCCTTAATTTCATCAAAATCGACATTGCCGTAATCATCTTCGGGTGTCTCCGTCGGGCGACAAGGCTCAAAACGCTCGCGTTCCAACAGAAGCGCCCATGCATCTCCGAGCGTTTCGACAGCATAGACATCAATCCCATCTACGACGGCAGCCTCAGCCGCATTCTCTGCTGCCACCATCAGGTAACGGCGACCGGCATCGCGCGCCGCCACAGCCTGTGGCAACACCCCACGTACGCCGCGTACCATACCATCCAGCGCCAACTCACCGATGATACACCACTCATCCGTATGCAGCGGCACCCGACGACGCCACGGGTCGGGAATTTCCTCATAATGGCGCTGAATGGCCATCTCCACTCCCAGGGCTATGGGTAAGTCAAAACCGGCGCCCTGCTTCTTCTGATCAGCAGGGGCAAGATTAACAGTCAGCAACAATTCACCGGGCAGGAAAAACCCGGAGTTCTTCAAAGCGGAAGTCACGCGCTGCGTACTTTCACGCACGGCGGTATCGGGCAGACCGACGATGGTCATACGACCGACATCTTTCACCTGTTGCATATCGACTTCGACCATGACTTCATAGCCGTCGATGCCGTTCACGGCAGCAGAGTGCAGACGCGCAATCATGACAATTATTTCACAATCACTTTAGAGCCGATGGCCAGTTTATCGAAAAGTATACTGCAAGCCTCGGGCGGAATGCGCACGCAGCCGTGAGACTCAGCCTCGCGCTCAATCTTGCCGGTGTGCATGCCGATGGCTCCGTTAAAGCGCATCCAATACTCCATCAAAGTACCCTGAAAACGGCTTCCGGCCGGCGCTTTGTCGGAGGAATGCACCTTGCTTTTCACCACATCGCCCTGAGCATCGACAAAGGAACCGTAAAGGGATGAATGGTGCTCGCGTTTTTTCTCTGTTATACGGAAAGTACCGCACGGGGTATCATGCTGGTCCTTTGTACCGGTTGAGACAGGAAAATCCATAGCAATCTTCCCGTTGATATACAAACGACCTCGCTGCATTTCCAGCAAAATTTCCACATGCGACTTAGCCGGATTGTACTCACGCAGAGCACCGCCTCGCCAGAAATCACGGGAAGTACGATATGTCGGACTTGCAATGAAAGACTCGAAAGTACGCGAAACCCGCTTATTTTTCGCAGCTTCTTCCATCTCGTTTCCCAACTGATAATAATCAACGGCTTTCGGAGATGTCTGACAAGAGCAAAGCGCGACCACTCCGGCTGACACCGTAACAATTTGCAATAAAAACTTCATGCAGTAAAATGATAAATCAGATTTTGTAAGAAGCAATGCGTGCAGCGAATTCCTTAGGCAGAACCGCCTCGACAATCGCATCGTTCCCCTCATACTCAGTATTCAACACCTTGCCGTCGCGGTGCATGATGGCGATAATTCGGCTCTCGGCAAGCGGTATGCGATAACGAGCCGTTGTCACGCGGTGCGAAAGCATTTCGACACAGGCAGTCATCAGGTCTTCCATCCCCTGCTCCTGAACAACACTGGCAACGATACAGGGACACGTCACCTTAGCCGAGAGAGCATTGAGGGTACTTTCCCTCTGCTCCTCGGGAATGAGGTCGGTCTTGTTCCAGACGACCACCATGGGCTTATCGGCAGCCCCGAGTTCAGCCAGCACTTCACATGTCGTCTCGTAATGGCGCAAGGCCTCACGGTCGGAGGCGTCGACCACCTGAATGAGGAAATCTGCCAATGTCGCTTCCTCCAGAGTTGATTTGAAGGCCTCGACCAGTCGGTGCGGCAGGTTGCGGATAAAGCCGACGGTATCGGTCAACACCAAGGGTTGACCATCCGGCAGCTCAATCTTACGGCTCGTCGTATCGAGAGTGGCAAAAAGGATATTCTGAGCCAGCACGCCCGCCCCTGTCACCAGATTGAGCAATGAGGATTTGCCGGCATTGGTATACCCCACAATGGCAGCCGAAGGGATGCCCTGACGGTTGCGTTCCTTACGCTGTGTACCGCGCTGACGGCGCACTATCTCCAACTCATCGCGAATGGCTTCGATTCTCTCATGAGCCAATCGACGGTCAACTTCAATCTGCTTTTCGCCTTCACCGCGAGCAGCAGCACCGCCGCCTTTACCACCGCCTGAACCGCCTCGCTGCCGGTCCAGATGCTTCCACATCCCGGCCATGCGCGGCAGAGCATACTGCATGCGGGCCAAGTCGACCTGAAGCACAGCCTCGCGCGTGCGAGCACGGCGTGCAAAGATGTCAAGGATTATCTCCTCTCGGTCCATCACGGTCACGCCGAGCAACGATTCCCACTCGCGCTGCTGTGAAGGAGCCAAGAGGTTATCAAATATCACACAATCCGCATCGAGAATAAGAGCCCGGTCGCGAATTTCCTCCGCCTTACCGACTCCGCACAGGTACTTAGCCTGAAGTTCACGGGTAAACTCCAAGGTACTCTCCGCAATGCCGATACCAAGATTGCTCACCAAATCCTCAAGCTCGGCAAGCAAGGCCTGACGTTCCCGGCGCGACTCACCCGGTAAGCCCAAGCCAACCAGCAGAGCGCGCTCAAATGAGGCGGGTTTTTCTCGGATTTCGAACGACATAATCAGCGGAAACTGCGAGAGGATGATCTGGGAACATCGCGCAGGTAATCACTATTGTACGAATTACAGGCGCAGTTGCCGCCACATGATGTCACGGCCACGGTAACCAGAGCTCCAAGCAAACTGATGACGATGATTTTCATACGCCGATTATTGAACTTCATTCCGCCACCTTTTGCAAGCTCAAAATACGCCACCGTATAGGCGGATTCATTTTTTACCCTTTACATCGCAATTCATCAGTGCCCGCACAGAACTCCAGAACAAGGTCGCATCGTCCCTCGATATGCTGTCCAGACCGATATAGCGAGTACGCAAGAGTGCCGCCGATGAATGCCCCATCTCCATCTGCAACATTTCATAATTACAAAACTTCAATACATGATACGAGGCAAAGGTGTGCCGCAGGACATCAGGCTCCCAATTCCGAAATCCGGCCGCTATCCGTACATCCCGCCATCGCCTTATCCACCCGCGAGGCACAACCGATACGAAAGGCACGCGCACCGGGCACATCATACTCAACCATTCCAGCAGGACAGCATGCAGGGTCACCTGCCGAGCACCGCCGGTCTTAGCATGTTCCGCAGCGATATAAACCACGCCTTTCTCCATATCCACATCCTGCCAGGTTAAGCGCTCCACCTCAGCAGGGCGCACACCGGCCCACAACATCAATCCCACCGCAGCAGCACAGCGCCGATGTTCATCACACGAAAGAGTGCGCAACAAACGCCCAATTTGCGCAAGTGTTAACGGGCGTATGCGCCGCTCCTGCACCGGCAGCGGCAGTATGCGCTCCACGGGATTCTCTTTAGCCCAGCCATGCCGTACGGCAAATGCCAGCAAACAATGCAGAATGCGACGCGCTTTATTCCTCGTCGGAGCCGTGCTCCAGCTCTTCTCTATCACTTCACGACAATGGGTTACATGTAGCTGCCGTACAGGCATATTCACAAGCCACGGGTTCACCCTGACCATGCGACGACAGTACTGCAAAAACTCCGCTCGGGAACGCGGGCGATTATGCGGCGTGGCGCGCATAACTTTCTCAACCAACTCACGGAAGCTCACGGTATTATTGCGATGTATGTATTCCTCTACTCCGTAAGTCACAACATCCCTGCACACCTGAGCTGCACTATCTATTTTCCCTCGACAGTACTCCACCCGGTCCAAAATATCCAGCACCACACGAGCCGCACCGATGCAATCTATCCCCCTCCCGCGCAACATCACTTCCGCAGCACGATGTTCTTCATTTTCCCCGGCTTCCGCCTCCCCGACCTTATCAACACCCACGGCATTCATTGGTTTAATTTTATTCATATTATCTACCATGCGTATACTAAAATAACTTTTCATCAATCCTATCTATTGACATCAAATTGCTTATACAACATTTTTCAGAAGTGATTATTTCAACATTCAATCAAAACGATAATTTTTCCCCTTTCTAACTCATGTCCGATAAGCCTTAAGAAGCAGTGCAAGGCAACAATCAGAGCGGGCATACTTTGAGCTTGCGTTAAGACGGAAAAATAGCCTATAATAGCGGGCATGAAGAAAATCGTCATTCTCATCACCGCAGCCCTGCTTCCGGCGACTATTGCCCATGCTACCGAACCTGCCATGAGAAGCGCCCTCAATAAATGGGAGCAACAGATGTCCGAGTTCCGAGCAGCAACACAAGTTGCTCGTACAGAGGAACAAAGAGCCGCTCTTAAAATGCCCGACGGCACCGACATGGCTGCTGAAATATGGCGTAGTGTCAACCGCAAAACCGGAGAAAGAATGCAATTGGTACGGCCCAGCGACTATGAGCGCATGCGCGGTGCAAAAGATGAACATAAAAAGGTCCCGAGCTACGAGTTCGATGAGCCTTGGGCAGCGCCGGCGGTAGTGTGGCTCATGAACCATCCACAGGCATTTGCCGGGATTTACAAAGGGCGCGAGCGTCAGGTATCGTACTATGCCAATGCTCTACTGGAGAGCATTGAGCGGCTGCATTACTCCAACCCCCACATGGCCGAAGTCTGTGCCAAACTGGCGGAGAGCCAGAGTGTACGCACCTACGAGTTGCTCCAGAAAATCTACACTCGCAATCAAGACCTCACCTCGCGGGCCAATGCCGCTATGGCGATGTGCATACTGCTCTCCAACCCGACCATTCAGGCAGCGGAAGGCAGCGCAGCCATGGCCCGCAGCAAGCAGCTCTATTACCTGCGACAAGCCGTAAGCATATCCCCCGAAAATGCCATGTTCGGCAGCACGACACTCAGCGAGGCAGCCATCGAAATGGCCTATGTTCTCCGCCGTCTGAGTGTAGGGTGCATACCGCCACGTCTCAAAGTAATCGGCATGGACGGCCAACCGGCCATATTTCCGGTCACAGAAAAGGCCAATCTTCTCTTCTTCTGGTCACCGAGCGAGCCGCTTGGTCTTGACATCGTCCGCAAGCAAGCTCAACTCGCCGAGCAATATCCCGGCCTCATCTTTACCCCCATCACCGTACATGCTCAGCAACAGGAATGGGTCGACGCGCTCAAGGAACAAGGCATCGTCGCAAACTGTTTCATGGATGATGCCGAGAATAGCGGCGGCAAGGCTTACCGCATCACCCAACTTCCGACCGCAGTCCTCATCGGGAAAGACAGCCGCATCCTCTTCATCGGCTACCCCGGTCTGCCTCTACAAACTGCTCTGGACAATCTCTTCAACCAGCAAAACTCAACAAAAGGCCGCATCATCATCAACGGGCAGGTGCAAGACGAAGACGGACCACCCGTCATCCAGCCCGGCTCTCAACCGACAACCGCGCCGAGCGCAAGTGACGAAGCTCCGGCTCTGCGCGACATGCCCGAAGACTTCTGATGAGCACACAACTGCCCATTGAGGCCATTCGCCCCAACATCGTAGCGGCAGCCAAGGTCCCGGGATTCTGCATTCTGCTGAGCGCTCCGACCGGCAGCGGCAAATCCACCCGAGTACCGCTCATGTTGCACGAGGCGGGAGTGACAGAGCACGGTACCGTTATCGTTGTACAACCTCGACGACTGGCAGCCCGTCTGCTGGCCGGTTATGTTGCGAGGCAGTATCCCTGCCGACCGGGACAAGAGGTGGGATATATGGTTCGCTTCGACACCTGCGCCGGAGCCTCCACTCGGATTATCTACATGACGGACGGCATTCTGGAGCGTCGGCTGACAGAAGACCCGCAACTTTCAGGAGTAAGTGCTGTCATCTTTGATGAAGTACACGAACGCCGGCTCTCCGGCGACCTCTGTCTGGCAAGAGTGCTCGATTTACAACGTAGCAGCCGTCCCGACATCGGCGTATTGGTCATGTCGGCCACGCTGGAACTGGACAAATTGCAACATTACCTGCCTCAAGCCACCATCATGCGAGCGGAAGGCCGCCTGTTCCCCGTAGACATCAACTACATGCCGCCCTCCCCTGTGCGCGACAGGCACGGCTATGTTGCCATGCCTCCCGTCTGGGAGCAATGCGTAACCGCTGTGCGACAACTGGTACAACGGGCTGATTGCGGCGACATTCTCGTATTCCTCCCGGGTGCGTATGAAATCCGTCGCACGGTGGAAATCCTCGAACAAGTCAGTTGGATGAACGGGCGAGATGTTTTTGCTCTTCACGGTCAACTTCCGCCCAACGAACAAAGCCGCGCCGTCGAGGTCGGCAAACGCCCCCGTGTCATCGTCAGCACCAACATTGCCGAGACATCACTCACCATCGAAGGTGTAAGGTCTGTCGTGGACTGCGGTACCGCCCGAGAAGGACGTTGGGACCCTAAGCGTGGCATCAGCACCCTTCACATCGTCCCCATCTCGCAAGCGCAGGCCGAACAACGGGCAGGCCGAGCCGGGCGACTGGGACCGGGCCGCTGCATTCGTCTGTGGAGCGAGAGCGAACATCGCCGACGAGCGGCATTTCCGCAACCGGAAGTTCACCGGGCAGACATCTCGATGGCCTTTCTTCACCTGTTATCATGGGGCTGTAAAGGCTTGGACGGCATCCTGAACTTCCACTGGCCCGATGCCCCGACTGCCACTGCTACTACACAAGCCTGGAACATACTACAGGAGCTCGGAGCCGTTGCCCCCGACGGCAGCCTGAGCGACATCGGTCACAAAATGCTCCGCTACCCGTTAGCTCCGGTGCAGGCGCGCATGCTCGTTGCCGGTCACGACTTCGGCTGTGAGACAGAAATTGCAAGCATTGCCGCGCTCATACAGGGCGAAAATATCGCCATGGCAAGCGGCCTGAGTGATAAGTTATACCAAGAAGATGAT
Source organism: Akkermansia sp. (assembly GCA_030535875.1). Classification (GTDB taxonomy): domain Bacteria; phylum Verrucomicrobiota; class Verrucomicrobiia; order Verrucomicrobiales; family Akkermansiaceae; genus Akkermansia. The sequence continues at coordinate 57,441 of JAUNRC010000006.1, forward strand.
TATACGGACTTTCAGGCAGAATGGCGAGCTGTGCAGTTAGCAGAACAACTTCACTTCGATGCCGGAGAATGTGCCCGCCTCGGAATCATGGCGCGGGCGGCACGGGAAATTATAGCAGCGCAAAGGCAATTACTCAGCAAGTATACAAAGGCCCCCGACTTTACCGCCCACAGAGAAGGAATCACAAAGGCGCTGCTGGGCTCCTTCCCGACCCATGTGGCAGCGCGCAACAGCACCGCGACAAACACCGCCCGCCTGACAGCTCGACGCAGCGGTAAAATCTCCTCCGTCGCTGCAAAATCCGCCGATATCTTCTTAGCGGCGGAAATCACGGAAATCGGCGGCAAAGGTGTGGAAACCCGACTTTCCCGCTGCACCAAACTCGCACTCTCCGATTTACCCACTCACGAAGATGACATTCCGGTGTACGATGACTCCCGCCGCCGCGTGCTCAATATCCACCGCACCCTTTACCGCGATCTGGTTCTGACGGAAAAAGAAACCGGAGATGCCCACCCCGAACAAGCGGCACCGCTGCTGGCTGACCGAGTGGTACGCGGAGAACTGCGATTAGAAACGTGGAATGGTCACGTTCTGCAATGGATTAATCGCCTGACTTGCCTACGCAACGCCATGCCGGAACTGGAACTTCCGGACTTCGGCGAAGAAGACCGATTAGTCGCTGTTACCATGCTGTGTGAAGGAGCAGTCAGTTATAAGGAAATAGCTTCCCGGCCCATTCTGCCCATACTCGAAGAATGGCTATCCCCATGGCAGAAAGAATGCCTCAACCGCTACGCGCCCAAATCCCTCAGGCTCTCAAACGGCAGAGAAATCAAACTTCTTTATCGTGAGGACGGCACTCCGACATTTGCCCTGAAATGCCAGCTTCTCTTCGGCGTGCCTACCACCCCCACCATTGCTGAAGGACGAGTAAAATGTCTGGTGGAAATACTTGCTCCCAATCTAAGACCCTACCAAACGACCTCCGACTTGAGCTCATTCTGGCGCAACGGCTACCCACAAATGAAAAAAGATTTGGCCGGGCGCTACCCGCGCCATGACTGGCCCGACCGAGCGCCGGATGCCCCCGTTTAACCGGCCCCATTTTCAGGGATTGCACCCGAGGACTACTTATGATATAATGTGCTCAGCGCTTTCATGAGCAAAACACACGAACAACAGTACCGAGTTCTGGAGCTGCCCGAAATTATATCGGGTTTGCTTGCGATGCTTATCGTCCTGTGGGAAGCCTGTTTCGCCGAACTGACCAGCGGTCCCTCTGAGTTGCAAAAATTTGAAGAAGGGGTTCACCTGCTGCTCTGCGGGGTTGTCTGCTTCAACACCTTAGCCGTCATCATTCATTTCATCACCAAGCTGGTGAAGCGGAAATCCCCCGGTCGCTTTCTCTGGTGGCAACTTGCTACCGGAGTTCCGGCGACATTCACCTTTATAGGGGGCCTCAACCGATGGTTGCCCCCCTTTGCCTTCACGCTCAGCATTATTCTGAGCTTCATTCTGGGTATATACTCTCTCATTACTCTCGTTGCCATTTACCGCGAACGCAAGCAATTACAAAAACAGCGCAACAAGAGCCAATGGAGTCCGGCAGTGGTATTCTTTACATGGATGGTCAGCTTTGTGCTCATCAGCACACTGCTCCTGCTTACCCCCGGTGCGACCTACACCCCCATCAACTTTACGGATGCTTTCTTCACCTGCGCCTCAGCCATTTCCATCACGGGGCTCACCTGTGTCGACATCGCCGGAACCTTCACCCCGCTCGGAAAGCTTGTTCTGCTCATTGACATTCAAATCGGAGCATTAGGCGTCATGACCTTCACCTACTTCGTATTCTTAATGGTAGGAAAACAGCTTGCCGTACGTGACCGAGTGGCCATCTCGGCCTTACTGGACCAACAAGGAGTCAACATCATCCCCGCTCTCATCAAAGCCGTCATTTTTGTTACCTTCGGAGTGGAAATTATCGGTGCCACCCTGCTCTACCTCCTCTGGCGACAAACCCCGGCAGCACCGCAAGACCTCCTCTGGTTCCGCGCCCTGTTCCACGCCGTATCGGCCTTCTGCAACGCCGGCATTTCCCTCTTCCCCAACAACATGGCTGAGAGCTGCGTGGCGCATGACAAAGCCATACAGGGGGTCATGATGGTACTCACGCTGGCCGGAACTCTGGGCTTCAGCGTATATCTGGAAATTATCACACGACTTCACAACCGCCTCAAGGGCAAGCGCAATCCTCTGCGCTGGAGTACCAATTCCTGGCTTCTGGTGCGAGTGACACTCATCATTCTGATAGTCGGAACCGTGGGGCTTACCCTACTGGGACTTCTCGAACCCTCGGAGCACCCACAATCCGCTGACTTCAACCTGTGGGAGAGCACTTGGAACACCATCGGTCGCTCCGCCGGTTTCACCATCACCGACATCAGCAGCTACGGACAAGCCTACCAGCTTTTCCTTTGCGCCCTCATGTTTATAGGCGGCAATCCTGCCGGTACGGGCGGTGGTGTTTTTGCGACGGTTTTCGCGCTCTGCGTGCTGGAAGTTCTACGAGTGTTGCGTGGTCAACAAGACCTTGAGCTGCACGGTCGCCGCATCGCCCGCAATACAGTCGAGCGAGCCATGGCAACAGTCGTCCTCTCAACTTTCTGGATAGCGGCCAGCACATTGGTTCTGGTCATGCTGGAGCCGACAATCGCCGGCAAAGCCAACGGCACACTCCGACTCTTCTTCCTGGAAGTCAGCGCCTTTACCACCACCGGCTATTCCATCTGCGACCCGGCGGAACTTTCCGCATTCTCCAAGTTCTTCATCTGCGCCAATATGCTGTTCGGGCGCGTCGGCATGTTCACCTTCATGCTCATCTTCATCAAACAAAAAAGCCCCTCACCCGTTCGTTACCCCGAAACCCGTTTACCCCTTACCTAACCACTACATCACATGAAGTTTGTTATCATCGGATTAGGACAATTCGGCAAAGCTCTGGCTCTCTACCTCTCCGAGAGCGGTTATGAAGTAACCGTTCTCGACCAAAAAGAAAGCGTGGTAGAGGAAATCAAAAACCATGTAGCCGATGCTCACATAGGCGATGCCACCGACATACGAGTACTGCGCCGACTGGATCTTGTGGATGACGAGACCTACGTCATCGTTGCCGTGGGTGAGTGCTTCGAGCGCAGCATTCTCATCACAGCTCAACTGAAAGAACTCGGCGTAAAAAATCTTTTTGCCCGCACCGTCAACGAACTCCACGGCAAAGTCCTTAAACTACTGGGCATCAGCGACCTCTTCCGCGTGGAAGATGTTGCCGCCAAACAACTGGCAGCCAGATTCATCAACGAAGGCCTCATGCGACTGCGCCGTATCGATTCCACCCACTCACTCGCTGACGTTCGCCTGCCCGATGAGTGGATCGGCAAGACACTCATGGAAGTCAACATGCGCAAGGAATACCATATCAACCTTCTTACAGTCCGTCGCGGTAAACTCAGCGAAAGCGCGGATGACGACGATGTGCTCGCTCAACCCGAACAACCGGTCATTGACACGCCCGAGCCCTCCCTGCAATTTCAGGAAGGCGACGTGCTGGTTATCTTCGGCAAGGATGATGACCTAATGGGATTCGTGAAAAAATTCGACCTGTAATTTCTGCATGAGCACTCGAGTAACCCTACCCGACAAAATCTATTCCGGTTACATCTTTGATCTCGACGGCACCCTCGTTGACAGCATGTCCACGCACTATCGAGCATGGAGATATGCCCTTCAAAACAACGGCGCTCCGCACGAGGCTTTCCTCTGGGACGAGTTTATCGCACACGGAGGCATGGCGGCTCCCGATATCGTCAGTGACCTCAACCGCATTTACAAACTTCAGATGAACCCCCAATTGGTAGCAGCCCAAAAACGCGCGCGCTATGACTACCTGTTGGAAACGGAAAAGCTCCCGATTATAGAAGAAACCGTCGGACTCGTACGCAAACTCAAAGCCAAGAATATCCCCTACGCCATCGGCACCGGCAGCGTGATAGACGGAGCCCGGGCAACCCTTCGCTCCGCCGGCATTGAAGAGCTTTTTTCCATCATCGTCACCCCCGATGATGTCCCTCCGGGACGCGGCAAACCCGAGCCGGACATTTTTCTGCTGGCAGCCGAACGAATGGGGGTACCGGCGAATGAATGCGTGGTCTTTGAAGATGCTCAACCCGGCATCCGTGCTGCGGAGGCCGCAGGTATGGCATGGGTGCAGGTCTTCTGATATTCCACCAAATCCACGCAAAGAAAAACCTCATTCGAGCTCAGGCCGATGGGGTTTTTCTTCTCTATTGAAACCGATTACTTATCCTGCCAGAGATATGACTTGTGAACATCTCGCAACTGCCCATCAACATAGAGCTCGATGCGCCAGGAAAGGACATCCCCGCGCTTAGCTCGCTCCGGCCCGTTGAACTCAAAGCGGTGCAATCTGATACCACGACCATCGCGCGGCGCTTCAATCTCCTGCTCCTGACGTTGTTCCTCCGAGGCGGTAAGTGCCTGAGTATAGCGCATCACCAACTTTGCAGGCTTCTCCGGCTCGGCATCATACCAGCGTACATAATAATAATCACCTACGCGCCGCTGACGCTCTTTTGCTGACTCCGCACCATAGAGCAAATAGGCAGCATTGGCACGCAGCGGAGCCTCAGCCCACGCCGTTGACGGGTACCCTGCCCACTTCAAAGGAATGTCGGCCACCTCGTCAATATATGACATTTCCGCAGAATTACAGGCGGTAAAAAGGAAAGCCATCACCGAAGCCAGAAAAGATACCTTATGTATACGCATGGCTCTATTCAACATCACCAAGTCTGTTTTGTCAATGAAAAAGTCCGTTAAGGAGACACCTTAACGGACTTTTCAGAGGCGGGAGTGGGATTTGAACCCACGAATGTCGGTTTTGCAAACCGATGCCTTAGGCCACTTGGCTATCCCGCCATCGCGTGGTTGCGCAGAAAGTATACACAAAGAGCACCCGCTAGTCAAGCTAATAATTTAATTTTTCTTCAATTTTTGTTTTAATTTCAGAAAAAACATTTACCGCCGCCCCATATATCAACGGAACGGCGGTAAATGAAATTAACTGCTAAGCAGCGAGGTCTTTAGTTAAACTTGGCAATGAGAGCCTGACGCTGAGCCTCAAGCTCGGCGGGCAGCTTGTCACCAACCATGTTGAACAGCTCGGTCTGAGACTCGAGCTCAGCCTTCCACTCAGACTCGGAAAGAGCCATGTTGGTGTTGAAGG
>JAUNRC010000007.1:0-4044 GCA_030535875.1 Akkermansia sp.
AAGTTTTGTTCTGCGCGTTTTATTGAATAATGACTTTTCTAAAGATTGAAAATCAAGAAATTCAGAACCGTTGTCGCAAGTGATAGTTTTGAAGGTTTCTCTGAATAACTTTGAGCCATACTGTCGCTCTATCTTGTTGAGAGCCCAGGTAACACTTTTTTGACTCTTGTCCTTCAATAGAATAATATACTCATAGCGAGTTTTGCGTTCCGTAAGCACCAAGAGGGCCTTTTTACCACCCTTAGCTCCTACTACCAGGTCCATTTCCCAATGTCCGACTTCATTCCTCTCGTTTATTTCAGCAGGACGCTTCTCAATGCTGTCCCCTTTAACATTGTTGCGAGCGAGCCGTGCAGAGCGGCTCTTGCTGCCTTTTTTTCTTTTGTTTTTCATAGGAAGCCGATCTTCTGTTATGGGGTAGTTATATTGATGAATGTAGTTGTAAAGACTTCGCGCGGAGAAGTTTATGTTGAGATTTTCCTGTCGGGCTATCTCAATAGCTGCATAAGGTGACAATTTGTTGATTGTCATAAGGTCATGTAATCTTTTAGCTTCTTTAGAATTCCAAGAAAGTTTCAGATAAGGACCACCGGCTCCACTATTGCGCACGTAGTCATCCTGAGCTCGCTGAGCCCGGTAGACCTGATACTCAGACAAGTCGCTTCTTTTGTTTGTTACAGTACCTCTCTTGAGTTCCCGGTGTATGGTAGAACGATGTCGCTGTAGCAGAGTAGCAATCTCAGTAATACTTTTACCTTTGATGCGCCAATACTCAATTTGCTGTCGTTCGGATTCATTTATATGCTTGCCTTTTCTGGAAGGTGCTATACAATCGCCTTGGGTGCTTTTCATCTGAGTTAAGTGTTGTTTGTATTTTGCTTCACTGGCATTATGCCACCTACAACACCGAAAAGCACCCTTTTTTTATTTCATCGCTTCCACAAGGGGGAAGGACTCATTGTCGTCCTTCCCCCTATCCCCCCATCCTGCTAGGGCAGTTTGGGCTCCTATGGAGACTTTTTGGGCGGGCTTTCGGTGTCGCATTTGATTTTACAACTTGCAACGAAGAAAAAATATTTATTTTTCTGTTGACAGATTGAAAAATATCGGATAGTTTATATGCGTATTCCGCTTCGTCCCATTCCGGGACGACGGGTTCAACCTTAACTCTAATATAAAAAAATGAAGAAAATTATCGCTCTCGCTCTTGCAGCCGCTGCTTTGTCCAGCTGCATGTCCTCTCCCGTAGGTGCTCTGTTCGCCGACAACTATGTTCCCCAGATGATTTCCAGCGCCGGTGGCTCTAAGGTTGGTACTTCCTCCTCCACCACTTACCTCGGCCTTGTATCTCAGGGTGACGGCTCCATCGCTGCCGCTAAGCGTGCCGGTGGTATCTCCACTCCCTCTTCTGTTGACGTGAAGGTGAACAACATCCTCGGCATCATCACGACCTACACCACCACGGTGACCGGTCACTGATAATTATTTGTCAGGTTTTGAAGGGGTCGATGTCTCTCAGGGGCATCGACCTCTTCGCTTTGTAATTGTTATCGAAAAATTGAAAATGTGCAACGAAGAAAAAAATATTTATTTTTCTGTTGACAGATTGAAAAATATCGGATAGTTTATATGCGTATTCCGCTTCGTCCCATTCCGGGACGACGGGTTCAACCTTAACTCTAATATAAAAAAATGAAGAAAATTATCGCTCTCGCTCTTGCAGCCGCTGCTTTGTCCAGCTGCATGTCCTCTCCCGTAGGTGCTCTGTTCGCCGACAACTATGTTCCCCAGATGATTTCCAGCGCCGGTGGCTCTAAGGTTGGTACTTCCTCCTCCACCACTTACCTCGGCCTTGTATCTCAGGGTGACGGCTCCATCGCTGCCGCTAAGCGTGCCGGTGGTATCTCCGCTCCCTCCTCTGTTGACGTGAAGGTGAACAACATCCTTGGTATCATTACCACCTACACCACCACGGTGACCGGTAACTGATAGTGTACTGAGATTATTTTATGATGCCGGTGCTCCGCTTGGGGCGCCGGCGTTGTTTTTTGTGATATTTTGTTAATCGGAGAACTATTGGCACGGCCGTTTGCTATTGACAGGGGGCTGACATATTGGTAGTATGTGGGAGATGTCCCACATCAAGCACATAATGTGGTTGTTGGTAACCATACTGGTATGTCCGGTCATGGCGTGTGGGGTGTTTGTTAGTGACTGTGAGTGTTCGCATACGACTCACGTTGTAACGGAGCTTTGCAGTTGTTCCGGGGATGTTCACGAGCATGAAGTTCCGGCAGAGCATCATTGCCGGCACGAGGAATATACCATTCAGACGGTAAGTACTCAGGTGAATGTTCCGGGGCCGCAGGTGGTGGCCGTTCAGGCTCAGGAAGAGCAGTGGGCTGTGCGTGACATGAAGTTGGTGCAGGTTCGTACTGCGATGGACAAAAGCCTGTTCCGACCATGGGGGCCGCCGGATGTGTTGAGCCTGCCCCTTCTGATTTGAAGCAATGAGGTAGCCGAGGCTTTTCTTATGTGCAACATGAGGGAGGACATCGGCTGTGAGAGTGTTTTTTGGCGTCCGGTTTCGGGCGCGGTTTGATAATTTTTATTATACCTAAACAAGAAAAATGTCTAAGAAGAAATACATAGTTGCTGTGCTGGCCCTGTTATCGGCAGGCTGCGTGCAGTATACGCCTAAACCGATTGACCTGAGTGCAGACGGTGCAGCTTGGCAGCAGATGACTGCGGAGATGTGCGGTAGTCGCAAGAGTATGAGTCGTGAGGAATTGCGGCGAATCGGTCTGCTGATGAATCCCGAGCTGCTGAAGGCACGTCTCACGCACGCTCGTGCAGAGAGCCGCGAAGAGTTTGCCGGCTTGTGGGAAGACCCCTCCATGGGAATGGAACTGGAGCGTGTCTTTGCCAACAATATCACGAATCATTCCTTTTCGCCTTCCTTAGCACTGCCGGTAACCGGTCTGCCGGCACTCCGCAAGCAGATTGCTGCGCAGTACAAAGAGAATGATTATTGGAACATGCGCCATGAGGAGCGAAAGTTCATGTCTGAGTTGGATGTGCTTTGTTACCGCCTGATGGCGGCGGAGAGCAAGCTGAACATCATGAACAAACGTCTGTCCGTGCTGCGTGATGAGCAGCAGCGCATGAGCAAGCTGCACGGGATGGGTGAAGTTGCCTTTGCTGATTTTCAGACATCCACCGAGCGACTGAATGCTACGATTAAGGAACTTCAGGAGCAGGAGCGCGAAGTTCTCAGCTTAAAGCAGGACTTGGTGGCTAAGCTGGGCTTGCACCCGTCCGTCACCGGCTTGCATCCTTCAGGGCGTTTGCCGCACGGCGTACCCGCAGCCGTTGCGGTGCCGACGGCTGATGAGATGTTGTCGGCTCCTGTAATAAAGGCTGCTCTGGCCGGTTATGGAGCGACGGAAGAGGAATTGCGCGCTGAAATCCGTAAGCAGTACCCCGAGCTGGGATTGTCCGGGATGTTTGCGGTAGACGACAATAAGAAAAAAGGTGCGCTGGGCGTGGAGTTCACTCTGCCGCTCTGGAACCGTAATCGCGAGGCCATCGCCGTGAGCTCTGCCGAGCGTGATATCAAGCAGGCGGAAACTCTTCAGACTTGGCGTGAACTGCAACAGCAGGCCGAGGCTCTCCGTGAGCAGCAGAGCTTGTTGCTGCGCCACTGTCGCTCGGAGTATTCGCGATTGACGGAGCTGGAAAAAGCCACGGAGCAGCAGGAAAAACTCTTTGAGCTGGGCGAGAGCAAGTTGTTGGAACTGGCCGAGGCCCGTCACTTGTCATTTGAGCGCAAACTGGCATATCTGGATTGTCTGGTGAACCTTCTCGACATTCAAACTAAACTTCAATATCTTAACCCTTCTTACAATCAGCAATGAAATTGACCCATCTTTTCGGAATAGCGTTCTCACTGTGTGCGGCTGTTATGGTCGCCAAGGCTGAGGAGCATGTCCACGGCCCTTCCTGCAAGCATGACCACGAGCACGGCAGCGAGGAAGCCGAGCA